>JAGOFF010000133.1 GCA_017997315.1 Clostridia bacterium | reverse complement strand
CATGTATTGTTGTTATGATGTCGGCATGTTGTTTTTTTGGCTTTCGAAACCCTCTATTTCGTGTCCTGATAGCGGTTGTGTGGATCTGGTCCATCCTGTATACGGCCCTGGTACTTCATCCCGCAGCCGAAGCGGCAGACCGCATGGCCGGCCGGACCGGCTGGCTGGAGGGCCGCGTGGCGAGCTTTCCGAATCCGGACAGGGACCCGGACGCCCGCGAAAGCATCCTTCTTGAATTGGATGACGGAGTCGGTGTACATGTCGTGACCCGGAGCGGACACGTCGGGTACGGGGATCGGATCCGCATCCACGCGACCCTTTCTCAACCGGATCCGGCCCGGAGCCCGGGAGGATTCGACCAGCGTGCCTGGACCGCCGGGAAAGGCATCCACCTGGTGGCGGAGTCCGATGGAAACGCCCCTCCGGCTATGATCGCGCAGGCGTCGCCGTGGCATCCTGCACGAGTGGCCTGGGAGATCCGCCAGCGAATGTACCGGACGTTTCAGCACCAGGTGGGACAGGCGGACGCGGATGTTCTCGCCGCTCTTCTCTTTGGTGACCAGGGAGGACTGGAAGACAGTCTGGCGCAGGCGTTCCGGCGTGCAGGCCTGTCCCATGTCCTATCCGTATCCGGTTCCCATCTGTCGATGGTCGCCGCGCCGCTGCAATGGATCATCGGACCTTCGGGTCCGGGCCGAAAAGGGAGATTGGCGCTTCATCTCCTTATTCTCATCTCTTTTTCCGCTGCGGCAGGATTCCAGCCTGCCGTTCTCCGTTCGCTCGGCATGAACATGGTGTCTCAGTGGGGACGGTCCGGGAGACGTCTTGCGGATGCTCCGAGTGCGCTGGGGGCATGCGTCGCCGTTATGATCGCTGTTGCGCCGTGGCTTTCGCGCAATACCGGGTTTCTTGCATCGGTGGCCGCCACAGCCGGCATCCTGGTGATCGGGTCGTATAAAGCGGGAGCGGGTGGCAAGAGGAAGAGGCTTTCCGAGGGGGTGCGCGTCGCGGTCGGGGCACAGATCGGTGCATGGCCGGTTCTGGCAGCCCGGGTGCGAAGGATCCCGCTTCAAGCCCTGCCGGCGGGCATGGCGGCGCTGCCGCTCGTCGGGGCGCTCATCCCGGTCGGCCTGCTGCTTGGGCTTTCTGGAACCACGCGTGATCCCGGCATGCCCGCATGGATTGCGGCATGGCTGCTGACGGCACTCCGCACGGTGGTCTCCCTTGCCGCTTCCTGCAACGCACTGCGCCTGCTGATGCCTTTCTGGACCCAGGCTGCGGGGGTTGCCGTGTGGCTTGCCCTTGCAGCGGCCGGCGCGGGTTCCCGAATCACGCGGACACGTCTTCGTGCGGTATCGGGCTGCCTGGTCTGCCTGTTTCTCGCCCAGTGGGGGATCGCCCGGCTGGACCGCCCGGAACTTACCCTCATTTTCGCGGATGTAGGGCAAGGCGACTGCAGCCTGATCCGGACACGGGACGGAACCACCCTGCTGATCGACTGCGGAACCGCCGAGTCCTACGAGAACGTGGTCCTTCCCATGCTGGAGCATGAGGGTGTATTTCGGATCGACATGTGCATCCTGACCCATGGACACGCGGACCATGCGGGGGGATTCACGGGCCTGCTGAGCGACCGTCTGGCGAATGTGTTCGCATACGCTCCGACGCTTGAGGCGCCGTCTGCCGGGACTGTCGACGATACGTGGGGAGAAGGCGGCGATCTCACCCCGGACCTGCTGGAAACCGCTCGGGCCTCGGGAACGGATGTGGTACAATTGCGCTCAGGAGACTGCATCGCCGTAGGCGAAATCCGGATCGACATCCTTCATCCGCCCGAAGGCCTGACCGCCGGAAACGAGGCGTCGCTGGTCCTGCTGGTTCGATATGGGGATTTCCGGATTCTGATCCAGGGGGACGCCGGAACGGAGACCGAGCATATCCTGGCGACCGACGGGCGGTTGTGCGATGTGGACATCCTGCGCGTCGGACACCACGGATCGTCCGGCGCGACCAGCGACGAATTCCTGGACCGCATCCGTCCGGAACTCGCGGTCGTCAGTGTCGGACGCAACCGGTACGGCCACCCCTCGGAGGCATTGCTGGACCGGTTGAATGCACACGGCATACAGACGCTGCGGACGGACCAAGACGGTTCCGTCATCGTACGGATGGACCAGGGACGGATGAGGATCGATCGTTCGATCGGAGAAGAACCGGATTGAAAAAGGGGACGGATGAGAATCGATCGTTCGATCGGAGAAGAACCGGATTGAAAAAGGGGACGGATGAGAATCGATCGTTCGATCGGAGGAGAACCGGATTGAAAAAGGGAACGGACAACCCGGATTTCAACGATTTGAAGAGCGCGGTACGCCGCGGGGAAACGGCCCGTTTGTACGTATTGACCGGTGAAGAGGATTTTCTGGCGGAAAACCTGGTTTCAACGATTCTGTCAACGCTGCTGCAGCCGGGATTCGAAGCGGTGGATTGTGTTCGGCTGGACGGCTCCTCCCGCACATCGCGGCCGGACATCGACCGGCTCGAGCGGGAGGCCTCGACGCCGGCATTCGCGTCCAGCCGCCGTGTCGTGGTGGTCCGCCAATCGGGACTCTTCGCCGGGCGCCCGTCCAAAGCGAGTCGGGACGCGGAGACGGAGGAGGATGGCGGGGAAGACGGAAACGGGCCGGTCCGTGCCGCATCCGGGGATCAGACGACCCGGTTGATCCGACTGATGGAGAATCTGTCCGATGGATGCTGTTTCCTGTTCCTGGAGGAAAAGGTCGACCGCAGACAGCGCGCCTTGCTGGACGCCATCCGGACCCACGGCGTGTTTGCATCGTTTGACCGGCAGAAACCTGCGGAGCTGACCGCCTGGCTGACCGGGTTATGCCGAAAGGCCGGGATTTCCATCGACCGCAGGGCGGCGGAGAGCCTCGTCGATCGTTGTGACAACTCCATGCGGCAGATCCGGTCGGAATGCTCGAAGCTGCTTCTTTTCTGCACGGCGGAAAGCCGCACATCCATCGATCTCGGACTGGTGGACGCGTTGTGCGTACAGGATGTACGCGGCGGGATTTTTGATCTGACGGATGCGATCGCAGCCGGCAGGACCGAACGTGCGGCCGCCCTCCTGGACGCGTTGCTGTTCCGCAAGGAACCGACCACCCTGATCCGGTTCCTGCTGGCACGCCATATCCGGAACCTGCTGGTGGTGTCCGAGTGCGCCACCGATTCACAGGCCGCTACGCAGGCAGGGGTGCCTTCTTTTGTCGCCTCCCGGCTCAGGGCGCAGGTCCGGTCCATGGGGACGGACCCTTTGGAACGACTGTACATCCGCTGCCAGGAGAACGACCAGGCGGTGAAGAGCGGCAGGATGCCGGACGTGCTGGCGCTTGAGACGCTGGTGATATCGGCGTGCGAGTTGTTCGGCCGCCGCATTGACTTGAAAACCCGCGCGACTCATAATATTTGAGCAAAAGCCTTGACGCCCCCTGATCATGACCGGAGGAGATATTGAATGGATCGAATACCGATGAAGACCCCGCTGGTCGAAATGGACGGCGATGAGATGACGCGAGTCATCTGGCAGCAGGTGAAGGAAATCCTGTTGTTGCCGAATGTCGAGTTGAAAACCGAGTATTTCGATCTGGGACTCCAGAACCGGGACGCCACGGACGACCAGGTCACCGTCGCTTCGGCGGAACGCACCCGACAGCTCGGCGTCGCGGTCAAATGCGCGACGATCACCCCCAATGCGGCGCGTATGACCGAATACCAGTTGAAGCAGATGTGGAAAAGCCCCAACGCGACCATCCGCGCGCTGCTGGACGGAACCGTGTTCCGGGCCCCGATCATGGTGACCGGGATCTCACCGGTGGTCAACTCCTGGAAGAAGCCGATCACCATCGCACGGCATGCCTACGGCGACATCTACAAGAGCACCGAGGTCCGTGTCAAGGGTCCGGCCCGCGCGGACCTGGTTTTGACGTATCCGGACGGAACGACTGAAACGCATGCCGTGCATTCGTTCCAGGAACCGGGCATCGTGATGGGGATGCACAACACCGATCGATCCATCTTCAGCTTCGCGCGGTCCTGCTTCACCTATGCTCTCGACACCCGCCAGGATCTCTGGTTCGGCGCCAAGGACACGATCTCGAAGACTTACGACCATCGGTTCAAGGATATTTTCGAAGAGGTTTTCAACAACGAATTCAAAGACCGTTTCCGGAATGCGGGGCTTGCCTATTTCTATTCGCTCATCGACGATATCGTCAGCCGCGTGATCAAGTCCGACGGAGGCATCCTCTGGGCTTGCAAGAATTATGACGGCGATGTGATGTCCGACATGGTCGCCTCCGCGAACGGCAGCCTGTCCATGATGACATCCGTGCTGGTCTCCCCGGACGGGGTCTATGAATTCGAAGCTGCGCACGGTACGGTGACACGACATTACTACCGGTACCTGAAAGGGGAAAAAACTTCGACCAACCCCATCGCAACGCTGTTCGCCTGGACAGGCGCCCTGGCCAAACGGGGCGAGATGGACGGCATTGCAGCGCTCTCCGCGTTTGCAGGAGAGGTGGAGAAGGCCACGATGGATACGATCGGGGCGGGGATCATGACTGGCGACCTCGCGGCGATATCGACTCTGAAGGACATCCGCACCGTCGACTCGGAAAGCTTTCTACGCGCCGTCGCGGAACGCGTCCGCAGGTAGGGAGGAAAGAACATGGGATATTATCAGGACTGGAACGCGCAGCTTGCGGACGATTCCGACCCGAAGGCGGCCAGCGCGTTCATGGAGCGGTACTACTCGCTGGAAACCGAAGCGTACGATCGGATTCTGAAAGCGCATCCCGAGGTGTTCGCCGGAACAGCCTCGGAACTCGCGGACAAACTCGGATTCGGGACGGACATGGTGATTTTTGCGGGATTCATGGACGGCATCCGGACCAGCCTGACCGTTCCGACCGACCTCGACAACCTCCAGGACAAGTCCGATATCCGGCTGGAAATCGATTTCGAGAAGCTGCTTTGGAACATGCACGAAGCCAAAGCCGATTGGCTGGTCGGACTCGAGTCCTGGGCGGGAGTGCTCGATCCGGAACGGCATCGGCAGATCGGAAAGGAAAACCGCGCATCCCACATCGCCGTACGCAACAAACCCGGACGAAATGATCCCTGTCCGTGCGGCAGCGGGAAGAAGTACAAGGCCTGCTGCGGCCGCGTGTCCTGAGAGAAATCGTAACAGCAGCCGGCGAGGCGCGAAAGGAAACACCCGATGGAATTCACAACCGTCCGAGAGTTGTACCGCGAAACGGATAGACTTGTAGGAACCCGTGTCAGTGTCGCCGGCTGGATCCGCACAATCCGCGACCAGAAGCGGTTTGCCTTCATCGAGCTCAATGACGGCTCGTTTTTCCGGAACCTGCAGGTGGTCGTCGAAGCGGACGCCATCGGGAACTTTGACGAGATCGCCCGGTTGGGGACAGGGGCGGCGCTGGTCTGCGAAGGCGTCGTCGTACCGACGCCCGGCGCCCGCCAGCCGTTTGAGATGAAGGCGGCAGCCATCCGCGTCGAAGGCGCCTGCCCTCCGGATTATCCGCTGCAGCCGAAACGCCACACGACGGAATACCTGCGCACCATTTCGCATCTGCGGCCCAGGACAAACCTGTTTTCCGCGGTGTTCCGCGTGCGTTCCGTTGCAGCGTATTCCATTCACCGTTTCTTCAATGAGCGGAATTTCATCTACCTGCATTCGCCGATCATCACCGCCAGCGACGCGGAAGGCGCGGGACAGATGTTTTCCGTCACGTCGCTGGACCTCAGGGACGTTCCGAGACTGCCGGGAGGCGATGTCGATTTTACCAAAGACTTTTTCGAGAAACAGGCACGTCTTACCGTCAGCGGTCAATTGAGCGCGGAGACGTTCGCCATGGCATTTTCCAAAGTGTACACGTTCGGCCCGACCTTTCGCGCGGAACGGTCCAACACGGTAAAACATGCGGCGGAATTCTGGATGATCGAGCCGGAAATCGCGTTTTCGGATCTGCAGGACGACATGCGGCTTGCAGAGGATATGCTCCGCCGGGTCATCCGGGATGTGATGGAATCCTGTCCGGAGGAGATGGAGTTCTTTGACCGCTACGTGCAACCGGGACTTCTGGAACGTCTTTCCCTGGTCGCGGACAGCGACTTCGGGTTCATCACCTATACTGATGCCGTCCGGGAACTGCAGAAGGTGCGCAGTCGCTTCGAGTTCCCATGCGACTGGGGGTGCGACCTGCAGACCGAGCACGAACGGTTCCTGACGGAGGAGCTTTTCCGGAAACCGGTCTTCGTCACCGGATACCCGAAAGACATCAAAGCGTTCTACA
>JAGOFF010000132.1 GCA_017997315.1 Clostridia bacterium | reverse complement strand
TCGTTGAGCATCCCGATATGGATCGCCGCGAAAAAGTGTCCGAGGTTCTGGGGTACGCCCGCATCCCGATACAGCTGGCCGACGTGCATCCCGAACAGCGCGCCGCTCAGCACCGCGCTCAGGACGTCGATCATGACGGCGATGCCGGAGCCTTTGTAGGTCCCGAACGGCAGGACGACCCCGGCGAGCGCCGAGGCGGGATCCGTCGTCGGGTTCCCCTCCGGGTCGAGCGCCCATCCCTCCGGGATCGGTTTCCCTTCGATTTCCGCGAGGTTGATTTTGCCGCGGGCGACGTAGCTGGATGCGCAATCCAGTACCAGCGGCCGGTGGTGCAGGGCCGGGACGGCGATGCTGAACGGATTGGTGCCCAGCATCGGCGCCATGCCTCCCCACGGGGCCATCGTGGGCGGCGCGTTGGACAGGGAAATCCCGATCATGCCTTCCTCGAGCGCCATCATCGAGTAGTAGGCCGCATATCCGAAATGGTTTCCGTTGAACACCGTGCCCGCGGCGATTCCGGTGGTCCGCGCCCGTTCGATGACGGAGCGCATGGCCAGTGTGCCGGCGACCGCCCCCATGTTGTTGCGCGCGTCGATCCGCATGGCCGCCGGTGCGTCCGAGACGATCTCGATGCGGCCGTCGGTATTGAGGCCGCCGCCCGCGACGCGCCCCGCATAGACCGCCATGCGGGAGATCCCGTGCGAGCTGATGCCGCGCAGGTCGCCGCGGACCAGATTGTCGACCACGGTCGCGGACTGGTCCGGCGGCAGTCCCGCGCCGGTCAGGATGCGCTCGCACAGCGCGCGGGTCCCCGCGGGATCGAGGTAATGGCTGAATGTCTCACGCCCGGCCATGGAGTCAGTCCTCCTTGAGCCCGAGCTTGTCGTATGCGGCCTGGAAACCCAGGATGTCCATGGTGCTCTCGCCGTTCCGGATCCGGTCCATGACGACAGCCTCGTTCATCTCCCGGGCGATCGAAGCGGCCAGTACGGTTTCGGCCTCTTCCAGCGGGACGATCACCACACCGTCGTTGTCGCCGACGACGATGTCACCGGGACAGACGCGGACGCCGCCGATCACGATCGGCTGATTGATGGTCCCTCCGGTCACCTTGGTGGTCCCCTTCATGGAGATGCCGCGGGAATACATGGGGAACCCCAGCGCATGGATCGGCATCGTATCGCGGATGCCGCCGTCCGTCACGATGCCCCGGATGCCTTTCTGCATCGCAGCGACCGTGATGATCTCCCCCCACATGCCGCCCTCGGTGAAGCCATCCGCGGACACGACGAGCACGTCGCCCGGCTGCGCGATGGATACGGCCTTGTGAAGCATGAGGTTGTCGCCCGGACGGCAGTGGACGGTCAATGCGGATCCGCAGATCCGGGTTCCGAACCACGCCGGACGGATGTCATTGTCCAGGGCGCCGCGCTTTCCCATGGACTCGTGCAGGGTGGCGGGCTGCTGGTCCTTGAAACGTTCCAGCAGTTCGTCGGACGGTCGGGGATGGTTCCGGATCACATCGTTCATATGCAGGCCTCCTTGAGGGGGATGTAACACATGGGATTGTACACGACACTCGCAACAGGGTAAACTGTCGGAAAGCGAGGTGATACGATGCCGTATTATGATCTGCGCTGCGCATCCTGCGGCGGAGAGTTCAACCAGAAAGCATCCGTGGCCGAGAAGACGGAGAAACGCATCCCCTGCCCGGTCTGCGGATCGACCGATCTCGAGACCGTTTTCCGGGGGGCTCCCGCTGCGATCATGAAATCCGGGGGAGCGCCGGCGGAGTGCCCGAACGCCCATATCTGCGGCGCAGGCTGCCGCCACGCCTGAGTCCGGCGGCCGGCTCCTGTACGCCGGAGTCGGAACGGATACGAAAAGAGCGGCCGGGACAGATCCCGGCCGCTCTTTTTACTCGTTCAGGATATGGATCAGGCCAGGCAGATGGCTCCGAAATCGTCCGCCTTGAGCGATGCGCCGCCGACGAGTCCGCCGTCGATGTCGGCCATCGCAAACAGTCCGGCCGCGTTCTTGGCGTTCACGGATCCGCCGTACAGGATACGCTGGTTCGCGGCGACTTCCTCTCCGTACAGGTCCCGGACGATGTTGCGGATGAAGAAGCAGACTTCCTGTGCCTGCTCGTCGCTCGCGACCTTGCCGGTCCCGATCGCCCAGATCGGCTCGTAGGCGATGGTGACGTGCCCCATCCGCTCCGCCGGAATCCCCTGCAGACCGTAGACGATCTGGGTGCGGATATGGCTGAAGGTGTGTCCTCCCTCTCTCTGCGCGAGGGATTCGCCGCAGCAGAAGATCGGACGGAGGCCCCAGGAGAGGGCCGCCTTCAGTTTCTTGTTCACGGTTTCGTCGGTCTCCGCGAAATACTCGCGCCGTTCGCTGTGTCCGATGATGACATGCTTCACGCCCATGCGCGCCAGCATCGCGGCCGAGATCTCGCCGGTATAGGCGCCTTTATCCTCGAAGTGGCAGTTCTGCGCGGCGACCGCGACGTTGGTGTAGGCACAGGCCTCGAGCACGGCCGGCAACGCGGTGAACGGCACTCCGACCACCACTTCGGACCGGGCGTCAACGACGATCGGCTTGAGTGCTTCCGCCAGCTTGAGGGCGTCCGCCGGCACGCCGTTGTTCATTTTCCAGTTTCCTGCGGCCATGGTGCGGCGCGAATCCTTGTCCATGAGGCAGTCGATGCCGGGCAGCACCTTGCCCTCGAGGAACTCCAGCGCGGCGCCGCCGCCGGTGGAGATGTGGGTCACCTTGTCCGCGAATCCCAGCAGCTCGACCGCCGCCGCCGAATCGCCGCCGCCGATGATGGAAACCGCTCCGGACTCCGCGACCGCGCGGGCGATCTCCCGCGTCCCGTTGGCGAACTTTTCGAATTCGAACACTCCGACCGGACCGTTCCAGACCACGGTGCCGGCTTCGGCAATGGCACTCGAGAACAGCTCCACGCTGCGGGCGCCGATGTCCAGCCCCTGCCATCCGTCGGGAATCTCGGTGGAGTCCACCGCCATGCACTCCGCGTCCGCGGCGAAGCGGTCCGCCACGACGTTGTCCACCGGGAGAAGGAACCGGACGCCCTTCGCTTCCGCCTTTTCGAGCAGCGACTTGGCCAGATCGACCTTGTCCGGTTCGCACATCGAACTCCCGACGTTGTAGCCGAGCGCCTTGTAGAACGTGTAGGCCATCGCGCCGCCCACGATCAGGGTGTCCACCTTGGAAATCAGGTTCTCGATGACGCTGATCTTGTCCGAGACCTTGGCGCCGCCCAGAATGGCGACGAAGGGACGTTTCGGATCGGACAGCGCGGAGCCCATGACATCCAGCTCGCGCTGGATCAGGTAGCCGCACACGGCCGGGAGGAAGTTCGCCAGTCCGGCGGTGGAGGCATGGGCGCGGTGCGCGGTGCCGAACGCGTCGTTTACGAAGATCTCGGCCAAACCGGCCAGCTCGCGCGCAAACGCCGGATCGTTCTTGGTCTCTTCCTTGTGGAAACGGACGTTCTCGAGCATCAGGATCTCGCCGTCCTGCAGGGCGGCGGCTTTCGCCTTGGCATCTTCCCCGATCACGTCGGCCGCGAGCGTCACCGGCTTGCCGAGCAGCTCGGCCAGGCGCTCCGCCGCAGGTTTCATGCTGAACTTCGGATCCGGCCCGTCCTTGGGGCGGCCGAGATGCGAGACCAGGATCACGCGCGCACCCTGATTGACAAGGTATTCGATGGTCGGCACCGCACCGCGGATCCGCTTGTCGTCGGTGATCGCACCGGTTTTCTTGTCCTGCGGGACGTTGAAGTCGACCCGCACGATGACCCGCTTCCCGCGGACCTGAAGGTCTTCGACGTTCTTTTTCATCATCATCGCCATGCTGCACACTCCTGCAAGCCGTCGTCGGCTGTGTCGGGCAGGCCGCCCCGTCCGTACAGGTGGGACGCCGTCCGTTTTTTGACCATACGTATTCTAATATTGATGCATCCCATTTTCAATGCGCCGATCCGCCGAGTTCATCCGGCCGCATGGCGTCCGGCTTGTCGGATGCGCCCGAAAGCCGGCTCCAAGCCGGGTTCTCCCCAGGCATTCGGAGTGAGCCGGATGCCGGAGGAGCATAGTCTATCCTTTTTCCAAGCTGGAGAAGCCGGCGTCCAGCCGGGTTCTCCCCAGGCATTCGTGACGGAAGAGGCTCCGCCTCTCCCATCACGAATGCCGACTGACTTCAAACAACCAGATCCTTTCCACCTCGGACCCGCGAAGTCCGGCTTTCTGGGTGGCGATGTCCAGCTGATCCTGCGCGTGATCCACTCCCTCCAGGTCGGGCAGAAGGATGCCGCGTCGGCCCCCCCGGCCGGCTACGACCACGCCGAAACGACGCACATCCCAGTCAATCGCCCCTTCGTACGGGACAGGCGGCTGCAGGAGATCCACCTTGATCGACAGGTTCTCCAGTTCATCCGGCAGAACCGGCGGAAAGCGTGGATCGCGGCTGCATGCCGACACCGCGTTCGACGCCAGTTCCTCCGCCAATGTCGACCGGACCGGCTCGATCGTCCCGATGCATCCGCGAAGCAGTCCCTGGCGATGCAGCGAGACAAACGCTCCGCAGCCCGGCCCGGTCATCCGTTCCGAGAACGCGGGATCGACTTCGTTCTCCGCAGCATACTCCACCCAATCGATCTTTTTTCTCTCACGTACCCATGCATGGACGGCTGTCCGCGCAAAGCGCACGTACGGATCCGTCGGGTTGCCGCTTTCCTTTGTCATTCCGCATCCCTTCCTTTTTCACACAGATAGGCGGTCAGATACCCTACCCCGAACGGTCCTTCATGGGAGAACACCTCGGCCGTCGCACTGCCTCCGAGATAGCCCGCAAGCGCGCACAGCGGCCGCAGTCCGCATTGCGCCGCATTTTCGACCATCACCGGATCCATATCGATCAGGCGCAGGAGTTCACCGGAACGCAGGATGTCCTCCACCTCGCGGTCGAACACCGGCCCATCGGGATGAAACCCGTACGGTCCGTCCCATCGGAGCACATGGGACATGTCTCCGCTCGCAAGAAGGATCGCGTCCGAACCCGTCCGATCCACGGCCTTTCGGATGGCGGCACCCGCGATCCTGTGGGACTTCGTCGACAGGAATCCCGCGGATACATGTACGATCCGAAATTCGGTCAAGGCCTGACGGATGAAGTACAGCGGCACCAGACAGCCGTGGTCCAGGCAGCCGCCGTCCGGCCGGCCGCGCCGCCCGGGTTCGTCCGCCGTCCGGATCGCGACCGGGATTCCGGCCTCCTCCAGATTTACGATGACGGAGCGGGTCAAGGCCCGGTCGACTTCGATCTCCATCCGGAGCCCGGGAACACCGAACGCCGACATGTCTCCGGCCAGCGCCACGCCGTCCGTCACGGCAAGCGCATCGCGGTATGCGGGGCCGTGCGGGGTGATGCACACAATGACGGCCGGCCTGCGGGCCGCGATCCGTGCCGCGAGTTTCTCCATCCCGGCCCGCGTCGCTTCCGCCCCCTTCTCCCGTCCCCCGCCGACACCGGGCAGCAGGATCGGCGGATGCGGGGACACCGCGCCGCAGGCTAAAACTGCCTTCCCTTTCTCATACGTTTCCGACATATACATTCTCCAAATGGCGGGATGCGGCGTCCCGCAGCCGATGCAGCAGCATCGTGTCGGTCGGCGGCGCGGCGTAGCGGTTGGCCGGAAAATACCGGGTGATGTGCAGGGGAATCCTGGAGTCCAGTCGGCCCAGCCAGACAAACGCCGGCTCAAGGGCGTCCAGCGAGTCGTTCATGCCGGGCACCACGAGGATGGTGACTTCCACATGGCAGGCGGCGCTGCATTGGGTGATGGTGTCCAGGACCGGCTGCAGGCTTCCCCCGCACCAGCTGCGGTAGACCTTGTCGTCGAACGCCTTGAGGTCGATGTTCATCGCGTCGATGAACGGGAGCAGCCGGGCCATAGGTTCCGGCTGGACGTATCCGTTCGTCACGACGATGTTCCGCAGTCCTGCACGCCGGGCCAGCTCCGCTGTGTCCAGCACGGTTTCGTAGGCGACCAGCGGTTCATTGTAGGTGTAGGATATGCTCGGCGCGCCGCTCCGCAGCGCACCGGCGACGATTTCGGACGAGTCCATCGGTCGTGCGGATGCCAGACGTGCCTCGTCCGTCCGGGCTTCGCGCGGGAGATCCGCCATGGACAGCGAAAAGTTCTGGCAGTATGGGCAACGCAGGTTGCATCCGAAGAAACCGACGGAAAACGTCCATGTACCGGGCATGAAATGGCGGAGCGGCTTCTTCTCCACCGGATCCAGCGCAACCGCCGCGACACGTCCGTATTGCACCGGGCGGATCAGGCCGCCCTCGTTCCTGCGGACCCGGCACAGCCCGGACCAG
>JAGOFF010000131.1 GCA_017997315.1 Clostridia bacterium | reverse complement strand
GACAGGGAGGAATGCACGAGCAGGATGCCGCCCGGGCGCACCCCGAGCGCGCGCAGATCCGACGCGAGCGATGCGACCGTGTTGGGGCGGGGAGTCTTGTCGATGGCAGACTTCTCGCTCATGGTTGCATCCCTCCCGGGTTGGTTTTCATTTCATCATACTTACTATATACTACGATTCCGTGATTCCCCCGCGCCTTACGCCCGGGGGACAAAATCCGCACGTCCGCGCTCCCGCGGTGGGATATAATGAACCTGAAAAAGGAGACGTCCCGATGGCTTTGCTGCGCCTCGACCTGATCGGACACAGCGGCTTCGCGCTGGAGTGCGCGGAGTGCGTGCTGGTTTTCGACCTCTACCTTGATCCCGCCCATGTCATGGACCGCATCCTCACCCTCGGCAAGCCCGTGGTCTTTTTCTCGTCCCACGCGCACGGCGACCACTGGAATCCCGGCTGGCTGGACTACGCGCTCCCGACCGCCTGCTACATCGTCGACACCTCCTGCGACGCCCCGGGCGTCCGGCGGCGTGTCGATCCGGACCGGCAGCGCTTCGCGGCGGTCGAGCCGTACCAGGTGCTGACCCCGGCCGCATTGTTCGGCACGGAGGACGCCGCGCGCTTCCTGCCCGGGATCGAGTGGATCCGGACCTTCGGCTCGACCGACATGGGGGTATCGTTCCTGCTCCGGGTCGACGGCCGGGTGGTGTTCCACGCCGGGGACCTCAACGACTGGTACTGGGCGGACGAGAGCACGCCCGAGGAACTCGAGGACGCGGAGATGGCTTTCCGCCGGGAACTCCGCCGGGTGTGCGACGCGATTGACGGATTGTCCCCGCTCGGGCTGGATCTCGCGATGTTTCCGGTCGACTCCCGGCTCGGGGAGCACGCGGAGCGCGGCGCGATGATCCTGGCCGCGCGGCTTGCCCCGGCCCGGATCGTACCGATGCACCTGTGCGGGGACGGGACGCTCCCGGACCGGCTCGCGCGCCGACTTGCGGCCGCGGGGCTCACCACGGTCGAGGTGCTTCCGATGACCGAACCCGGACAGAGCCTCCTTTTCTGACACCGGGCCCCTGGCCCAAAAACCTGACGCACCGCCGCGTATGCGCACCGGCCGGCAGCCGGACCGCCGGCACCGAAAGAGAGGGATCCCGCATGAAATTCCGCATCGACCACTCCAACATCAACGTGCTCGACCTCGACAAAAGCATCGCTTTCTACGAGGAGGCGCTCGGGCTGCACGTCGTGCGCCGTAACGACGACCCCAAGGGCCGGTTCTCGATGGCGTTCCTCACCGACGAGATCGGGAAGTACCGGCTCGAGCTCACCTGGCTCGCGGAGAAGAAGACCCCGTACGAGCTGGGCGACAACGAAAGCCACATCTGTTTCGTCGCGGACGACTACGACGCCGCGTACGCCAAACACCGCGACATGGGCGTGATCTGCTTCGAGAACAAGGAAATGGGCTTGTACTTCATCGAGGATCCGGACGGATACTGGATGGAGGTCGTCCCGCAGCGCTGATGCCCGCGGAACCGGACCCGACAAGACTTGGGGGGAGGCCCTGACATGGATATATGCGCCGTCGTGCTCGCCGCGGGCGAGGGCAAGCGGATGAAGTCCAAGAAATCCAAACTGGTCCACCGGCTGGCGGGCCGTCCGATCGTCGGATGGGTGCACGAGGCGCTCAACAGCGTCGGCGCCGCGGACCAGGTGTATATCGTCGGCCACCTGCAGGAGCAGGTGCGCGCTGCGCTTGGCGAGGGCGTCGCGTTCGTCATCCAGGAACGGCAGCTCGGGACCGGGCACGCGGTCATGCAGGCCGCGCCGTTCCTCGAGAGCCGCGGCGGATGCACGCTCGTGCTCGTGGGCGACGCGCCGCTCATCTCGCCCGAGACGCTCCGGGACGCGCTAGCGATGTACGAGTCCGACGGATACGCCGCGGTCGTGATCACCGCGGACGCGGAGGACCCGACCGGGCTCGGCCGGATCGTCCGGGACACCGAAGGGAACCTCCGGGCGATCGTCGAGCACCGCGACGCGACACCCGCGCAGCGCCGGATCCGTGAAATCAACTCCGGGATGTATGTTTTCAACACCCCGCTGCTGCTGTCCGCGCTCGGACGCATCGGGAGCCAGAACGTGCAGAACGAGTACTACCTCACCGACACGATCGGCATCCTGATCGGGGACGGCCACCGGATCGGGGCGTTCAAGGCCCCGTTCGAGGAGACGCTCGGGATCAACGACCGGGTCCAGCTCGCGCAGGCCGCCCGGATCATGAACCGCCGGATCTGCGAGCGCCATATGCGGGCGGGGGTCACGATCCTCGACCCGGACGCGGTCTGGATCGACGGCATGGTCGAGATCGGCGCGGATACCGAGATCCTGTCCGGCACCCGGCTCGAGGGCGCCACCGTCATCGGGGAGGACTGCGTGATCGGACCCGCTTCCCGGCTCATCGACGTGACGGTGGGCGACGGGGTGTTCCTCGAGAACACCGCCGCCGCGGGCTGCCGCGTGGGCGAAGGCGCGCGCGTGGGTCCGTACGCCTGCCTCCGGCCCGGGACCGTCATCGGCCGGAACAGCCGGGTCGGGGTGTTTGTCGAGATCGACAACGCGACGATCGGGGACCGTACCCGCGCCGCGCATCTTGCCTATATCGGGGACGCGGACCTGGGCACCGGGGTGACCTACGGATGCGGCTCGATCACCGCCAACGACGACGGCTCGCTGCGCCAGCGCACCGTGGTCGGGGACAACGCGTTCATCGGGAGCAACGCGGTGCTGGTCGCGCCGGTCGAGATCCATGAAAACGCCTATGTCGCGGCGGGATCCACGATCACCGACGGGGTGCCCGCCGGTGCGCTCGCGATCGCGCGCGAACGCCAGACCGTCAAGAGAAACTGGAACCGCAGGGTGCCCACATGATCCTGCGTCCGCTGTTCCGCATGAAAAAACCCGCCCCCGCGCCGGACGAGGGCCGCTGGCTGGTCGTGGGGCTCGGAAACCCCGGGGCGCAGTACGCGCGCTCCTGGCACAACTGCGGATTCCGCGCGCTCGGGATGCTCGCGTCCCGGCACGGGATCCGAGTGGACCGCGTCAAGTTCAAGGGGCTGTACGGCAAGGGCCGGATCGGGACCGCCGAGGCGGTGCTGCTGCTGCCGACCACGTTCATGAACCTCTCGGGCGAAAGCGTCGGGGAGGCCATGCGGTTCTATCACGTCCCGCAGGATCGCACGATCGTGCTGTTTGACGACGCCGACATCCCGATGGGTGTGGTCAAGGTGCGCACAAGCGGCGGCCCGGGCACCCACAACGGGATGAAGTCCGTGGTGTCCCACATCGGGAACAAGGACTTTCCGCGCATCCGCATCGGGATCGGTCCGGTGCCCGCGGGACGGGACATCGCGGACTATGTGCTGTCCGCGATCCCCGACGAGGCCCGCCCGTCCATGGAAGACGCGTTTGCACGCGCCGCGGACGCGGTCGAGCTGATCCTGTCGTCCGGGATCGAGCTCGCCATGAACCGCATCAACGGAAACGGAAACGGAAAATGAACGCCGAACTCCTCCAGCGGATCCGGCAGGATCCCGCCTACCAGACGCTGGCCGACGCGGTGCGTCCGGCCGGCGGCGCACCGGCCGCCAAGGCTTCGCACATCAACCTCACCGGCCCCTGCGATCCGCAGAAGGCGCTGCTTGTCGCCGCGCTGGCCGCGGACCGCGGGATCACGCCGTTCCTCCTGATTCCGGACGAACTCGCCGCCCGGGCCATGGCCGCGTCGCTCGCGGCGTTCATGGACCGGCCGGTCCGGGTGTTCCGGCCGCGCGAGCTCGGGCTCGCGGACGTCGAGGCGTCTTCGCATGAAGCCGAAACCGTGCGCATCGGGGTGCTGGCGGACCTGCTCGACGGGACCGCGGGCGCGGTGGTCGCCACCGCGGCCGCCGCGCTGCAGAAGCTCCCGCCTCCCGACCGGTTCCGCGCCGCGATTCGCACGCTCTCCGCGGGCGGGACCGCCGATCCGGACGAACTCGCCGCGTATTTGGCCGCGATCGGGTACGAACGCGTCCGACAGGCGGAAGGCCCGGGCCAGTTCGCGCGCCGCGGAGACATCCTGGACGTCGTGCTTCCCGGCGAGGACGGGGACGCGGTCCGGATCTCGTTTTTTGACCAGGAGATCGATGCGGTCAAGCGGTACAATCCGGAAACCCAGCGCTCCACCGACATGCTTTCGTCGATCCGGATCCCGCCCGCGCGCGAGCTGCTCCTCGATCCCGCGGAGCGCGTGCGGGTGTCCGGCGCGGTCATCGGCGCCGGACGGGCGCATCTGGAGCACCTCGCGCAGGAGAGCGCGAATCCCACGCTGCGAGAACATGTCCGCCACCTCGTCGAACGCGACGCGGAGCGGATCGAGCACGGGTTGTCCTTTGCGGCCTGCGACCGGTGGCTCCCGCTGATCTACGATACGCCCGCGTCGATCCTGGACTATGCGGAGGCGGCCGGCGCGACGCTGTTCGTCGACGAGCCTCTCCGTTTTTCCCATCGGCTGGACGCCGCGCAGGCGGACCTGGCGGAGCGGGTCAAGGCGCTGCTGGTCAAGGGACACGTGCTCCCGCTCGCGGCCGAGGCCGGCTGGCGGGGCGTCGACGTGATGCGCCGGCTGGACGCCACCCGACGGGTGGTTTCGCTCGCAGGGCTGGCGGCAGCGGGCAACGGCTTCCCCGGGGCGCGGGAGATCAAGATCGCGGGCCGGCCCGCGGACAGCTACCGCGGCCGCGAGGACCGGCTGGTCGAGGAGGTCCGTCGGCGCAACGCCGCGGGGCTCGCGACCTGGCTCGCCGCGGACACCGCGGAGCGCGCCTCCCGGTTGGACCGGCTGCTCGCCGAGGCGGACACCCACGCGCGCATCCTGACCGTCCCGCTCCCGACCGGGCTCGAATACATGGCCTGCGGACTGCTGGTCGTCGGGAGCCAGGACATCTTCGGCAACGAGCGCCGCGCCCGCCGCGCCGCGCACAAAGGCGCGCGCATCGACCTGTTCAGCGACCTCTCGCCGGGCGACTACGTGGTGCACGAGGCGCACGGCATCGGACGGTACGAGGGGCTGCGCGCGGTCGAGTCCGGCGGGGTCCGGCGCGACTACCTGCGTATCGCCTACGCCTCGGACGACACGCTCTACATCCCCATGGAGAGCCTGGACCAGATCCAGAAGTACGTGGGATCCGAGGGCCGGGAGCCCAAGCTGACCCGGCTCGGTGGCCAGGAATGGACCCGGATGAAGGAGCGCGCCCGGGACTCCATCCGCAAGCTCGCGACCGACCTGGTCGCGCTGTACGCCCGGCGGCGCTCCCTCAAGGGGCACGCGTTCGCCCCGGACACGGTGTGGCAGCGCGAGTTCGAGGACGCGTTCCCCTACGAGGAGACCGAGGACCAGCTCCGCTGCATCGCGGAGGTCAAGGAGGACATGGAGTCCGACCGGGTCATGGACCGGCTGCTGTGCGGGGACGTGGGATTCGGCAAGACCGAGGTCGCGTTCCGCGCGATGTTCAAGGCGGTCATGGACGGCCGGCAGGTCGCGCTGCTCGCCCCGACGACCGTGCTCGCGCAGCAGCATTATGAAAACTTCGTCGAGCGCGTCAAGGGCTTCCCGGTCGAGGTCGGGCTGCTCAGCCGGTTCGCGTCCGACGCCATGCAGAAAAGGACCATCCGCGGCCTGGCGAGCGGCAAGATCGACGTCGTGATCGCGACCCACCGGCTGCTCTCCAAGGACGTCCGGTTCAAGAACCTCGGGCTGCTCGTCGTCGACGAGGAGCAGCGCTTCGGGGTCGACCACAAGGAGACGATCAAGGCGATCGCCCCCGAGACCGACGTGCTCACGCTGTCCGCGACCCCGATCCCGCGGACCCTCCACATGTCGCTGTCCGGAATCCGGGACATCAGCATGATCGAGGAGCCCCCGCCGGACCGCCGGTCGGTCCAGACCTACGTGATGGAGCACGAACCCGAGCTGGTGACCGAGGCGATGCTCCGCGAGATCTCGCGCGACGGCCAGGTGTTCTACCTGTACAACGACACCCGCCGGATCCTCGACAAGGTCGCGGAGGTCGAGCGCGCGCTGCCCGGCGCGCGGGTCGCCTGCGGACACGGCAAGATGGCGGAACGCACGCTCGAGAACGTCATCGAGGGATTCGTCGCGGGGGACGCGGACGTGCTGGTCTGCACGACCATCATCGAGTCGGGTATCGACATGCCCAACGTCAACACGATCATCATCGAGGACGCGGACCGTCTGGGGCTGTCCTCGCTGTACCAGCTCCGCGGGCGCGTGGGGCGCTCCGGCCGACAGGCGTACGCCTACGTCACCTACCGCCGGGACCGGGTGCTGACCGAGATCGCGCAGAAGCGGCTTGCGGCGATCCGG
>JAGOFF010000003.1 GCA_017997315.1 Clostridia bacterium | reverse complement strand
TCCCATATCATGAACAAGTTCATCAACAGCTTTAATCACATGGCGAGTGAACTCGGCAGTGTGGAGATGCTCCGCAACGATTTTATCAACAACCTCTCCCACGAATTCAAGACCCCGATCGTTTCCGTCAGCGGCTTCGCCAGGATGCTGCGGCGGGACGACCTCACTCCGGAGGAAAGAGACGAATACCTGGACATCATCATCCAGGAGTCGGACCGGCTTGCCGAGTTGTCCACCAATATCCTCAATCTGTCCAAAATAGAGAATCAGCATATTCTGACCGACAAGCAAGAGGTGAATGTCTCCGAGCAGATCCGGCTTGCCGTGGCGCTCCTTGAGAAGAAGTGGAGCAAGAAGAACATCGACATCCAGTTTGATTCAGAAGAAGTGCATGTGAGCGGAAACGCGGAAATGCTCAAACAAGTCTGGATCAATCTGATCGACAATGCCGTCAAGTTCTCCCCGGAATATGGTACCGTAAAAATCGATGCCCGGCAGAGTCCGGACAGGATCGAGGTCTCCGTAGCCAACGAGGGTGAAATGTCCGAAGAAGCGGCAAAACATGTCTTTGACAAGTTCTACCAGGGAGACCCTTCCCATACCGAACAGGGCAACGGGCTGGGTCTGACCATCGCGCAGAAGATCACGGAACTGCACAGAGGTACCTTACGTGCAGAGAGAACGACCGGTGGTTATATCGTATTCAGGGCGGCGTTTTCGAAATGAGTGGTTTCCTGCACGCAGCCTGGTGCATGCCGGAACACCGGGGGGCATCCCTGTGACGGGAGTGGATATGGAACTGAACAGCCTGTGGGAACAGCGGATCCTCGACAGCGGCACGGATTTCGTCCGCTTCGTCGACATCTCCCCGTTGCCGGTCGAGTCGACCCAAGGGTTCCCATGTGCCGTTCTCTTCGGGAAAGCTCTGTCAAAGGAGTACGTCCGCACGCTGCGGGCCGGCCAGGAGCCTCTGCGGAAAGAGATGAACAACACGGAGCGGAAAATGGACGCGCTCGCCGTAAAGCTGGCGGACCGGCTGAATGCGGAAGGATACCCCAGCGTCGCCAAGCTGCCGTCCGGGAGTCTGCCGCACAAAACGGTCGCACTCCGGACGGGAGAAGGCTTTATCGGGAAAAACAACCTGCTGGTCACCACCCGTTTCGGATGCGCGCTGCTGCTGGGCAAGGTCCTGACCACCGCCCCTTTTGTCGCCGCGCATGCAGAACCACCCCAGCCGCTTTGCGGTGACTGCAGTATCTGCGTGGATGTCTGCCCGACCCGGGCGCTTCTCGGCACAACCTGGAGCGTCACGACGACCCGTGAGGAGATCCTGGCGAGAAAACGCTGCGCGTTATGCCTGATGTGCATGGTATGGTGTCCGTATACGATGGAGTACATGAACAGGTGACGGTTGCGTATCCGTTGAAATATGAGGGAGCCGGTTCAAGGACAGGAAGGGCTGGAATGCGGAATCTGTACATCGTCAATTACTGCCACGCGAACTGCTCTCCCCTGCAGAGCATCACCCGACTGCCGGAGAGTCTGGCCTTCGCCAAGGCAAACGATCTGTCTTCGGACAATCAGGGAACCGCTTTCGGGCGGTTTGCGGATTTCCGGAACTACTACCCGAAAAGAATCCGCCCGGAGAAGTGGCTGTATGACCGTTTCGTCGCGATGGGCGGGAAGCCGGCGACGCGGCACCCGCTGTATTTCGTGCTGCACGGCAGCGGGTATCTGGACGAGTGGTTCGGCAGCGGAATCGCGACGAGGCTGCCTTTGGAAGGCATCGACTCGGATCACATCAGCTTTACGCTCGGAGACAGCATGTCCAAGATGGACAAGCCGGAAAGAAAAGACCCGTTCAGGAAAGAGGAACTGTTCAGGATGATCGAAGGACACGGCGGAGATGTGGAGAACCTGCTCGCCGCCATCCGGGAATCCTACACTTATATCGAAGCGCAGCTTTGGAACGATCTCTATCTGCAGGAAGCCCCCATCGCAGACAAGATGGAGAACGGGCCGACAACAGATCCGTACGGGGAGACCGTCGGGGAGAGTCACACATGAAGCACTTGGACACTAAGCGTCTGGAAACCGCCCGGCTGGCGCTCCGGCGCTATTCGGTCGATGACGCCGATGCGATGTACGCCAACTGGGCCTCCGATCCCGAGGTCACGAAATACCTGATGTGGCCGCACCATGAAACCGTCGAGACCTCCCGGAGGGTGCTGGCGGACTGGATCGGACATTACGGCGAAGAGGACTACTACCATTGGGCCATCGTCCTCAAGGAAAACGGCGACCGGCCGATCGGAGACATCGCCGTCGTGCGCAGGGACGATGCAGTCGAGATGGTCCACATCGGGTACTGCATCGGCCGGAAGTGGTGGAACCGCGGGATCACCACCGAAGCGCTGCGCGAAGTGATCCGGTTCTTTTTCGAGGAAGTGGATGCGAACCGCGTGGAAGCCCGCCATGATCCGCGGAACGTGAATTCCGGCAAGGTCATGGCCCGATGCGGGATGCGGTACGAAGGAACCCAGCGTCAGGCGGACCGGAACAACCAGGGACGATGCGACAGCGCTATGTACGCGATCCTGGCGGAGGAGTACGCAAGAGATACCCCGCATTAACCGTAGTCCTGTCAGTTAAGATACCGCGGAGAGGTCGGATCCCGTCCGTTGTTTTTCCAGCATGTCGCTTGACAGAATCCCGCATACTCGATATTATCTAACTTAGTTAGAAAATTCTAACTAAGTTAATTTCGGGGTGCGCGGAACATGCAGGAAGCACGCAACGATGCGAGACGCAGCAAAAAGGAATACGTGAAGTCCGGATTTGTCGAAGCGGCCAAGTCGATCATCTTCCGGGACGGCGTTCAGCACGTCACGGTCCGGAGGATCGCCGAAGAAACCGGTTACTCTTACGCAACCATCTATCACTACTTCCGGGATTTGGAGGACCTCTTGCTGGAGGCAAAATTGTCCATGATCCGGGACATGGTGGCAAGCAACGCCGATCTGGCGGATCTGCCGGAGGACCCGCTCGAAACGAAGAAGCAGCAGGCAAGGTCGATGGCGGGCTTCTTCATCGACAATCCCAACATATTCCGTTTCTTCTATCAATATGAGATGGACGACGCAGGAGCGGCAGCGATGCGGTCGCTGGAGTTGGAAGCGACCTACTATGCTTCGTTCAAACCGTTCATTGAAAGCGGGATGATCCGCGAAGAGGATGTTCCCGCGATATCGCGGACCATCACGCACGTGATATTCGGCTCGATCACGATCTGCCTGTCCAACAACGGTTTGTTAAAAGAAGAGGTTTTCACGGACATCGATCATGCGCTCGATCTCCTGCTGACAGGAAGAGCCGGAAATGTGCGCTAGAAGAAAGCTGCGGAGAAAAGCGATGTGGACTGCGTTGTTTGTTCTGATCGGGCTGCTGGTACTGGTCGCCGGTTCGGCAGGGATTGGCTTCTCCATCATGAAACGCGGGTACGGCGCCCGGCCTGAGATCCTGAAGGCGGCATCCGGGGAAGCGGTCAAGGCGCTGGTGGTCTACCAGCCGTCCGTGACTTCCGCCTCGTCCGATGTGGCGCATTCCATCGCCAAGGGGCTGAATGAAGCCGGTGCCGAAGTGACGCTCGACACACCCGGCGACCATCTGTCTTCGGACATATCCGGATACTCCATCGTTGTGTTCGGTTCACCGAATTACGGCGGGTCGCCGGCTCAGCCGATGCTGGACTATTTGAACCGGATCGACGATTTTTCCGGCAGGCAGGTGCTCTTGTTTTCCACATCCGGAAGTGCGGAGGGAAGGTTGGAGTTTGACAAAATGGAAGCCTTGCTTCACGGAGTGAAGCCGGAGAACACGCTGAAAATCGCAGCCGCCGAGGTCGGCAGGAACATGGATGCCGCATACCGGTTCGGTGCCGACGCGGTCGGGCGTTGACGATGCGCGCATCCAGGCTCCTCCCCGATACCCTCACAGGCATACGGTTCCCGCTCACGATCCTGCTGCTGCTTTTCATGAGCCGGAGCGACTATACGAGTGCTGTTGCAGTGGTTGCCGCGATCTGCCTGACGGATGTGCTGGACGGAGCGGCCGCCAGAGCCTTGTCCGCCTGCACCCGCTTCGGGGCTTATATGGATGTCTGCCTTGATCTCTTCTATGTCATGGCGTCGCTGGTCATGCTGAACATGAAGGGTCTGGCGCCGATCTGGTTCACCGTGATGACAGCGCTTCAATTCATCCAGTTTGCCGTTACGTCCCGCTTGATGAGAAAGTATGCGGAATGCAGGACAATATGGCGATTCGACGGGATTGGCCGTTCCTTCTCCGTTCTGGCTCTCCTGGCTCCCGGCATTTACTGCTTCTCGGCGCTGCATCCGGCGCCCGCAGCGTACTCCGTGTACGGTCTGCTCATCCTCTCCTGCCTCCTCGCCATCGCGTCGACAGCCGCAAGAATCGTACGGTGCGGAGCATCCATGAAAGCAAAAAGCCGGATGGACATCATGATGCGCAGCCTGTAGGCAACTCTTTGTTCCGTAGTCCGGTGTTCCCGTCCTGCGTCCCCTACCCTTCCGCACGCTGCAGCCGGACGAGACGGCGGTACTCGAACCGGGTCAGCAGCAGCATCCCGGCCGCGCCGGTCCAGGTGGTCGCGACGATGCCCCACCAGACCCCGGTCAGCCCCAGCCCCATTGCGCTTCCGAGAACGTTGAAAAGCAGCAGCGGCATGGCCAACTGCCGGTACACCCCCACCCAGACGGCGTAGCGGGGCTTCTTGAGTCCCTGCAGGACGGAAAGGCAGACATTGAGGAAGATATAGGCGTTGAAAGCCAGGAACTCGATCCGCAGGTAGTGCGTCCCCTCCGCGACCACAAGCGGGTCGTCATTGAACAGCCCGATGAGGAACGGCGCGAACGGGTAGATCACGACCATCCCGACGCTCATGATGCCCAGTCCGATCCCGAGCGCGGCGAAGAAAGTTTCCCGCACCCGGTCCAGCCGTCCCGCACCGAAGTTCTGCCCCGTGAGCGCCAGTGTCGCGGCGTTCAGACCCAATGCCGGCATCAGCGCCATCTGCTCGAGCCGCATGGCCGCGCCGTAGCCGGCGGTGCTTGCGTCGTCCCCGAACCGGTAGATGAACAGGTTGATCACAAATACCCCGACCGCGACAGTCAGGCTGTTGAGGGCGGAGGGGATCCCCTGCGCCAGGATCTCCATCTGACGGGGCAGATGGACGAGTCGCCAGGACGACCGTGTCAGCCTCAGGTCCAGCAGGCATCGGACCTTGTACCCCAGGTAGAGGTTCCCGACCAGCTGCACCGCTACCGTCGCGATCGCGACCCCAAGCGTCCCCAGCCGCGGGAGCCCCAACCAGCCGAAAATCAGCAGCGGATCCAACAACGCGTTCAGGACAAACCCGACGATCAGGAAATTGCGGTAGGGTTTGGTCCATCCCCGGGCGCTGAGAAACGCGTTCAACGTCGAGTTGATCCCGAAAAAGACCGCTCCGGCATAGATGCAGCGTACATACCGCGTCCCAGCGATCAACGCCTCGCCCTCCGCGCCGAGGACGCCAAGCAGGAACGGCGAGAGCAGGAATCCCGCGATCGACAGCGACAGGCTGACCGCCAGGGTCAGCAGGAGACCGTTGACCGTATACTGATCGACGCGTGACGGTTCCTGGCGGCCGATCGCGTTGGCGATCAGCGCGGACACACCGGTTCCGATACCGGATACGAACGCGGTCAGGAGGAAGAATACGGAAAAGGACGCCGACATGCCGGCCAGGGACTCCGTCCCCAACTTGCCTGCGAAGAACGTATCCGTCACGTTGAGCATCGTGTTGAAAAACATCCCGATGCTCATGGGGACCGCCATCCGGAGCAGATGCTTCCGGACAGGCCCGCGGGTCAGTGAAGCGTCCATGTCCATGGTCGCTTAACGGAAGTCCCAAAGGACGTTGACGATGACCCATCTCCCCTGTACTTTCGCCAGGTGGATATAGTCGACAAACACCTCGGACACCAGCTTGACGCTCGCCATGGTATCGGTCGCATCGAGAATCGTTATGTCTTTGCACCCTTTTTCGGGGTACTCGATCCGCCCTCTCCCGCTTTGGGCGGCATCTACCATCCAGTCCCGTGTGGTGTCCCGGACTTCGCCTTCGGGTGAGATCCGCCGCTTGGCCAGTTTCGCATGGATGGCCCGGTCCATCCGCTGCCCTTCCGCAGCGTACCATCCCTCGATATAGTCCAGCACGGCCTGTTCGATGAGCGTACCATCGGTCATGGCAAAACCTCCATATATGCCGGGTACACAGAAAGATCCCAACTCGGTTTCCCTATGGCTCACCCCTCCGGGTACAACGGCGTACGCCGGAGCGGAAGCAGCTCGTCCAGCGTGATCTCGAGATACCGGTCCCACAGCCGGAAGTCGTGCGCGTGACCCTCCGCGAGGAGGAACGTCACGTCGTACCCGAGCGTCTGCAGCGTATCGGCGTCCGCGCGCACCCGCTTCCCGATCGCGCCTTCTTCGCTCCCCGCGATCAGCGTGAAGGCCGGGAGCTCCGAACCGGTTTCCAGGTTTCGCCGCGCCGCGGCCATCAGATCGAACCGGGATCCGTCGATCTCCGAAGAGGGGCCGAAAGTCGCGTTGTAAAGCGGGAACCGGGTGCGGAAGTGCTCCCCGTCGAGTTCGTCCTTGAGCGTCCGGGTGTTCACGGTCAGACCGATCCCGCCGGAGATGTCCACACAGGCCCGGTACAGGTCGGGACGCGTGAGTGCGCACCCCAACGCGACGTTGCCGCCCATCGCGTATCCGACGATGAAGTTGTCCTCCCGCCGGGGCGAAGAGGCGAACAGCGACTGCATCACGACCGGGAGTTCCGTGGTCAGGAAGGTCGCGTACCCGACCCCGTAACAGGTGTCGACCCCGAAGCTGTTCGTGATGTCGGGCGTGACCAGCATGACCTGGTTCCGCTGGGCGTACCGCTCCGCATTGGTGTAGCGGTAGACCAGCGAATCATCGTCCCCTCCCCCGTGGATCAGGTATACCGTCTGGAACTTCATCCCGGGGCGGTACGCGGGCTTCGAGGGGGGGCTTCCGGCCCCCGGGGCGTGCGGTGCGGCGTCCGGGAGCCCGGGACAGACGAGCGCGTCGGTGGGGTACACGATCGAGAGGTCGATGTAGCGGCCGATCGCCTCGCTGCGGTAGTTGAATCGCAGAATGCCCATGCGGAGCTCCTACCCCCGCCTGTCGGCGGGCTTGGCGCCGGAGGGGCTTCCGGCGGCATCATTCAGGGTGCCGTCCGGGTTCCGTGAGAATCGCGAGACAAAGCCCCAGCCGAGTTCGCGCTCTGCAGGATGGACGTCGTGCGCCTTGCCGTGCATGAGAACGAAATTGTAGTATTCCCTGCCGTCGTCCGGTGCGCGGAACACATGGTGGCCGAACACGTGTCCGGGATGCTCCGCACTCGGGCGCAACTCAAACCGCTCGTCCCCGATCACGCCCACCGCTTCCGGTTCGAGCGCGTCGACGGTTTCTCCGACCGGCATGCGGTTGAACCGCTTCCAGAATTCATACTGGATCTGCTGGTTGCTGCCCGCCCGGATCGGGTACTCCGACTCCCGGGAGCCGTAGAAATACATCACCGGCATCCGAAGAGGCCGGCCGGCCTGGGAGGCAAGCGCAGCGCGCATCGGCGCGAGATTCGCCTCCGGATCCGAAGAGGGCTTGAACAGGGGTGCCGGCGGTGCCTCGCCGGGCTCCGGGATTTCGGTCATGAACGGCTCGCCGCTTCCTCCCGGCCGGAAAAAGCGCATGCTCGCGTACGGGAAGGTGGAATCCACCGGACAGATCGCCGCAATCCGTTCCGGACGGGCCATCGCATAGGTCATCGCCATGCCCGCGCCGTTCGAGAATCCCGACAGGTAGATCCGTGTCGTGTCGATCGGATAGGTGCGCACCAGATAATCGATCAGCGCGTCGTAGTAGGCGACGTCGTCCGCCTCGGCAGTCGACCGGGAGAGGTTCCACCGGACGCGGTCCGAGGACGCCGGGTATACCGTGACAAAACCCTCCCGCTCCCCGATCTCGTGGAACTTCGCCATATCCGCGGCCTTGAGCGGATTGTCGGTCGCCCCGTGTCCGAAGACCATCAGGGGCACTTTCCGTTCCGGATGCACCAGCACCTGCGCGGGCACATGTTCCAGCCAGTCATGGCCCATCCCGCCGTTGTCCCCGAGCCGGGTGTCGGCGATGTGCCAGTTGAAGCCGCACTCCTCGGGAACGATCCGGCGGTCGACATCCCCCGTGGGGGAGGTGTTGGTCCGTCGGATGCGGCGGAAGAACGTCTCCCACATGACATCGCAGACTGCGCGCGTGAACCGGCCGCCGTCCTCCACCCGGACCTTCTGGAGCGGATGGTGCGGACAGGCGAATTGTCCGGGTTCTCCGGACGGCTTCGCCGCGTTCGCACGGATGTAATACTCCGTGGTGCGCGGATCCGGGCTCACCAGGTATGCCGGAACCGGCGAGTACGTGGCCCTGGCGAGCGCCTCGTCCGTCACGGCGCCGCCCACGGTGCAGACCGCCGCGGCCAGTGCCCCGGTCGGGAAAGCGGCCGCGAGGGTGTGGACCATGTCCGCACCGGATCCGATGCCGAGCAGATAATGCACGTCGTTGATCGCGCGCCAGCCTGCGGTCAGGCGTCCGGAGTTGAGCGAGTCCTGGATGGCGGCGATCCATTCCGCGTCGCGCGGGCCGTCCGGATCGAGCCGGGAGTTCCACGCTCCGCCCAGCGGATCGGGGAACACCAGGAACAGCTTCTCGCGGTCGACCTTCTCCGCGAGCCCCTCATCCAGCAGCGCCCGTACGGAGGACGCGTCCGCGTCCCCGCGCAGGATCGTGACGGCGGAGGACTTCCACAACGCCCGGGGATCGGAATCCGCAGTCGCGACATGCATCGTGCGGACCCCGTCCGGGGTCAGTACTTTTCGGACAAAAAGGTTCATGGCCTCTCCCTCCCGCCCGCGGGCGTTGCGCCTGCCGACGCTAGATGCACCCGTACGCCGCAGCGCGTACCCGCAGGTGGTGGTACTCTTCCATGTTGGGCATGGTCTGGTGCATGTAGACGATCGAAAGCCCTTCGGACGGATCGATCTCTGTCCAGGTTCCGGCCGCGCCGGTCCAGCCGAATGCGCCGATCGAACCGTTGCTCCCGCCGGTTGCGGGATCCATCAGGGTCCGGACCCCCAGCCCGTAGCCGTATCCTGCGAGGTAGGTGTTGGTGAAATCCGACAGCTGGTCCGGATTCAGGTGGTTGCGTCGCATCAGGTCGATGGTCTTGCGGCCCAGGATCCGCACCCCGTCCAGTTCTCCGCCATTCGCGAGCATCTGGGTGAACCGCAGGTAGTCCCGCACCGTCGAGAACAGCCCGGCGCCGCCGCCTTCGTAGATCGCGTCCGGCTTGTGCCGGTCGTCGAACATCCCCGCGGCGCGGCCGAGCGTGCCGTCCTCGTTGCGGCGGTACATCGGGACCATCCGGCGCTCGATGTCGCCGAAGAACCGGTATCCGGTACCGGTCATCCCCAGCGGATCAAAGATCTCGCGCTGCAGGAACTCCCCGATGCGCATGCCGGAAGCGACTTCGATCAGACCGGCGACAAGCTCGTGGCCATAACCGTACAACCAGCGGGTTCCCGGCTCGAACGCGATCGGGACATCCGCGATCGCCCGGATCTCGGTGCGCAGGTCGTATTTTCCCAGCTTTTCCTTCAGGCCGTCCTGGACCTGGCGCATCGCCTTGGAGGTGTAGGACTCGCCCATCGAATACGGGAGTCCGACCGCCATGGAGAACGCGTGGCGGACCAGCATCGGATTCTTCACGGGCACGATGCGCACGTTCCCGTTCGGTTCGGACTGCACGCGCCTGATGTCGCGGTACTCCGGGAAGTACTCGTACAGCGGATCGCTCAGGAGGAACCGGCCGCGTTCGAACAGGATCATCGCGGCGGTGCAGACGATGACCTTGGTCATGGAGTACAGACGGAACACCGAATCCGCGCCCATCGGGACTCCCGCCTCGACATCCGCCATGCCATGGTAGCTCTCGTGGAGGACCTTTCCGTTTTTTGCGATTCCGAACGCGCAGCCCGGAGGGCCGGATCGGGTGAAGGATTCCAGCAGGTTCGACAGTTCCTTGAAATCAGACATGGATCGTACCTCGTCTTCCCGCGGAGGGGTCGCCTTCCGCTGTTTCGTTTCAGCACCTGTCATGATATGTTACGCGCGGAAAGCGTTTCCATCCGCGCGGAGCTCGCTACACCGGATGCGCGCCGAGCTGGAAATCGACCAGGAACCGCATCAGCGGGCTTGCGGAACCGGGTTCCGCCATCGCCGGAACATCCCGGAACACCATCGGACCGTCTCCGTCCGTGTAGGGCCGCCAGGCCGGCATCGGCGTCCCGTCCGCGTCCGGACCGTTCGGGTCCCCGCTCCGGATGAAGTTCGCCCAGTAGTTGCACATGTGCCGCGCCAGGTCGTAGTGCCGGCCGGTGAACGGACGCCAGCACGCCGCAAGCGTCTCGAAGAAGAACCACAGGTCGACCGAGTGGAACGTGCCGGGATGGTCCCAGCCCGGGATGTCCGCGTCAAACACATAGTAGAAGTTGTCCGGCGCGCCCGGTTTCTCCGCAGTCCGCGCGTAGGCCGCCCGGACGCCGAGCTCGATGGGGCTGTAGGTGGCGTTGGCGATCGTCCGCTCGAGCGTGTCCGCCCGGACGATCCGGAGGAACTCCTCCGCCCGGTCCCCGAACTTTTCGCGGGCAAGCCGCTCGAACGCTTCGAACGAATCCGCCTCCGGGACCGCCTTGAACTCCGACGACGTGTTGCCCATCAGGAGCGGCACGCGGTGGCGCTCATTGCGCATGATCCGTTCCATCGCGCCCGCGGGCAGGTAGTTCCCGTCGACGACCGTGCCCCAGAACCCTTTGTACTCCAGCGCCTTGTCGCGCAGGGTGCACGCGTCGATCGCCCGCGCCTCCTCCAGCGTGTTTACTCCGAGGAAACGGAAGAACGCCTCGCCGTCCTGCTCCGCGTCCGCCAAGGCCTGGCGGCGCAGTGGGGTGCGGTCCGCGTATCCCCCCAGCAGAATGCCGCTCTGGACGATCGCTTTCTGGAACAGACCCTCGGTGAGCGGGGACGCCAGTTGGGTCAGCACGCTCCCGCCGCCCGCGGACTGTCCGCCGATCGTGATGTTGGACGGATCGCCGCCGAACGCCGCGATGTTGCGCCGGACCCATTCGGTCCCGGCCTTCTGGTCCAGATTGCCGAAGTTCGCGGCGAACGCCGGATCCTCGGCCGTGAGCGCAGGATGCGCCAGAAAACCGAACACGTTGACCCGGTAGTTGACCGTGACCACAACGATTCCGCGGCGTGCGATGCGTTCCCCGTTGAATTCCATCTCGGCGGGATTGCCCACCTGGAGTCCGCCCCCGTAATACCAGACGAACACCGGAAGTTTCTCGCCGGGTTCCTTGGCGGGTGTCCAGACATTGAGGTACAGGCAGTCCTCATCCATCGGGATTTCAGGGTCCACGTTCCATTCCCGGGTATAGATGTCGTCCTTGGCGAGTCCCGGGATCCGCTGCATGGCGATCGGAGCGAACTCCAGCGCCTCCAGCACGCCTTCCCACGGTTCAGCCGGACGCGGAGCCTTCCACCGGAGCGCCCCGACCGGCGGCGCCGCGAAGGGCACCCCCCGAAACGCCGTGATCCGCGGATCCGCCGCGGGGGTCCCCCGCAACGTGCCGGTTTCGACCTTCACTTGTCTCAGCATGGAAAACCTCCTGAAAAGCTGTATTTCCGCAGGCGGGTTCCGTCACTTCTCCGGAAAACCGCCGCAGCTTTCGCGAAAAACGAAAAAGGTGTCCCCAAACACCGACACCGGTCGTTTCATGTCTCCGTCGATCATCTGCAGAATGAGCCGGATGGCTTCCTGTACCAGCTGCTGCACGGGCAGATCCACGACGGTGAGACTGGGCCGCAGCATGGTGTTGACCGCGGAGTCGCTGTACGCCACGACCTCGATATCCCCGGGCACGCGGACTCCGTTGCGCTCGAACACAGGGAACGCGCCGGGCACCATGCTGTCCAGCGTAAAGAAAAGCGCCGTCGGCAGGGAATCGCACTGTACGAGCGCCTCCGAAACCTGGCGTCCGCCCTCCGCTTCGTAGTGTCCCTTGAGCATGTGCTGCGGAGCGATGCGGAGTCCGAGTGCCTCGCAGGTGCTGACGAATCCGTACTTGCGCTGCGCGTGGTGCCGCAGTTCGAGGGTGGACTCCACTACGCCGACGTCCCGGTGTCCCCGGGCGTGGAACAACTCGGCAACCTTGGCGCCGGTCTTGAAATCGTCGACACAGACCGAGCTGTACCGGTCGTTCATCCGGTTGAACAATACGAGCGGCATGGAGGTGGTGACGGATTTGACATACTCCACGTCCTGATCCGAAGCGCCGAACACGATGACCCCGTTGAACGGGTTGGTCTGGAACACATCCGCGATCCGGTCGATTCCGGAGTAGGGGTAAGGCTTGTAGACCACCTCGATATTGACGTTGTCCTCCAGGATGGCGTGCTGGATCCCGTCGAAAAACCGCACCAGCACGTCCGACGAGTACTGCGTGGACCACAGCACGCCGATGATCGCGGCGGGCTTGTCCTTGGTCTTCTGACGCAGCCGGCGCGCATGGACGTTCGGCTGGTAGCCGAGGTTCTTCGCGGCGTCCATGATGCGTTCCTGGGTGCTTTTGGAAATACGGAGTTCGTCTCCCCGTCCGTTCAGGACGATCGACACGGTTCCGGGGGAGAGGTTCATCAGCTCCGCAATGGACTTGATGCTTGTCTTTGACACAGGCGGACCTCTTCATTCTATGATTGTGTGTGGAACCGGTGCCGGATAGGAAAAATTGGTTCAGTGAAGTGAATTTTCGATTTAGCTGATTTGATTGTACCATACGGGTACATGCTTTTATCCAGTACGGAAACGCTTCCCTGCGCGGATATGTCGTATGCTAAATTTCTGCTGTGCAGAAGCTGAACGCCGACAGACAGGGTGTGAGCGGATGTCCGTCGGCGTCGCTCAGATACCGCCGGACCATGCCGTCCCGATCCAGGCGATCCGTCGGGCGCAGACCGGCCGCCGCGAGCATCCGGTCCATATCGTCCGGTTCCGCCCAGAAAAGGAACGGCTCCGCCGGATTCACCGACTGCAGCTTCTCACGCATGCAGTCGAAACAAAGCCGGCCTCCGGGCGCCTGCGCCGACAAAAAGCGGAGCATACCCTCCACGGTTCCCCGCGTGAGGTAGTACATGACCCCCTCCCAGAGGAACAACGTACGGAGTTCCGGATCGTATCCGGCGCGGAACAGGGCGTCCTCCGGCTTCTCCGCCTCGAAATCGATCGGGGCATGGACCAGTCCGGGGGGAAGGTCGATCCCCGCCTCACGCAGGCGGGCGGCTTTGCGCTCCTGGGTTGTTTTGATGTCCATCTCGAACACCCGGGTTCCGCCAAGCTCGTTCCGGTAACGGAGTGCGCGGGTGTCGTACCCCGCTCCAAGCAGTACGATCTGCGGCAACCCTTCACGGCAGGCGTCGAGGAAGCAGGCGTCCAGCCAGGCGGTACGGGCCAGAAAGTACCCGTACAGCGGCTCGGTCACCAGATTCTCGACCGCCCATCGCCGCTTCTCGCGGGTTTCCAACAGGGACCGCGCTTCCGGGCGGAGAAAGATTCCAGCCAGGTAGTCAGGCCCCCGAAGCTCCGGTCGTTCCTCCAATGCCGCCAGTGCGCGGCAGAAAGCGACGGTCATCGCGGTTTCGGACGGTTTCTCCCCCACCCCTCCGCGCGATGCCGGGGCGCCCGCGTCGGTGATCCCGATCCGGTTTCCGAACGGATCGGCGACCTGGGCGGTCCGAACGCCCAGCGCGGCGGACACCGGAGCGGTCTGCCGGGCCCCCCGCTCCAGGAGCCCTGCCAGGGCGGCGTCGATGTCGTCCACCTCCCAGTAGGCCACCGGCCCCCCTGTTGCAGCCGGGTCGGCCGGTACGCCGCCGGTCAGTGTCAGAGAGCCGTCCCCGACCGCGAAAATCGCGGCGAATGGGGCATCGAACAGCGGGGGGCTTCCCAGCAGATCCGCATACCATGCCTTCGCGGCTGCAAGGTCCGTGACGGTATATACCATGCGTTTCAGCTCTTTGAACATGTTGTTTCCCTTCCGGATGCAGAATGTATTGTCTCAAGTATATTCCAGACCGGGGAAAACCGTTTCGATCCGGTGACACGGCATGGATCGCGGCATATACTCTCCCTATGGAAAAGACGGTCATTCACGTACGGGTTTTCAGACCGGCGGATCTGCCTGCGATGACGGCGATCTGGAACGGCATCGTGGAAGCGGGAGACGCGTTTCCCCAAACCGACACGCTGGATTCCGAGGGGGCGCTGCGGTTTTTCGGCGGGCAGAGCTTCACCGGGGTTGCGGAGTGCGACGGGGAGATCGCGGGCCTGTACATCCTTCATCCCAACAACACCGGCCGGTGCGGGCATATCGCCAACGCCAGCTATGCGGTCCGTGCGGGAATGCGCGGGCGGCACGTCGGAGAACGCCTGGTGGCCCATTCCCTGGTGAAAGCGCGCGATCTGGGCTTCCGGATTATGCAATTCAACGCGGTGGTCCGGTCCAACCTGCCGGCGATCCGTCTGTATGAGAAGCTCGGTTTCATCCGCCTCGGTGAAATCCCCGGCGGATTTCTGCACAAGGACGGGGCCTACCGGGACATCATACTGTTCTACCGCGCTCTGGATCCGTCCGGGCCGGAACGGGACAGTTGACGGGAACGCGGAATCCACTAGACTGAATAGGTACGATCCTCCCATCCCAAGCATGGCAGCACGGAAAACGGTCGAACGAGAAAGGGCAGGCAGCATGGCGATAGTCGATTTCCTGGAGAAGAACGCAAAACTGTACCCCAATGACACCAGTCTGGTTGAAATCAACCCGGCAAACCAGCCGGAACATACGGTGACATGGCGGGAGTACAACCTGATCGAAACCACTTCCGCGGACCGTTACCGGCGTGAGATGACGTGGAAGGAATTCGACGTCAAGGCGAACCGGTTCGCCAATCTGCTGCTCACCCGCGGCATCCAGAAAGGCGACAAGGTTGCGCTCCTCCTGATGAACTGCCTCGAATGGCTACCCATCTATTTCGGCATCCTCAAGACCGGCGCACTCGCGGTTCCGCTCAACTTCCGGTACACCTCGGAGGAGATCCGGTACTGCCTGGAACTCGCCGAAGTGGACGCGCTGGTGTTCGGCCCGGAGTTCATCGGGCGGGTCGAGCAGGTGTTCGACCACCTCCACGGGGTCAAGACATTCTTTTTCGTAGGGGATAACAAGCCGACGTTTGCGGACAGCTACGACCGTCTGGTCTCGTACTGCTCTTCGACCGCACCCGCGGTCGATCTGCGCGAGGACGACGACGCCGCGATCTATTTTTCCTCCGGCACGACCGGATTCCCCAAGGCGATCCTGCACTCGCACGCCGCGCTGGTGTCCGCCTGCCTGACCGAACAGAACCACCACCGGCAGACCCGGGACGACGTGTTCCTCTGCATCCCGCCGCTGTACCACACCGGCGCCAAGATGCACTGGTTCGGCAGTCTGCTGGTCGGGGGCCGGGCGGTCATCCTGCGCGGGGTCAAGCCAGAATGGGTGCTGCAGGCGGTGTCCGAGGAGCGGGCGACCATCGTGTGGCTGCTGGTGCCCTGGGTCCAGGACATCCTCGACGCCATCGACCGCGGCGACATCCGGCTGGAAAACTACCGGCTCGCGCAGTGGCGGCTGATGCACATCGGGGCGCAGCCGGTCCCCCCCAGCCTGATCCGCCGCTGGAAGCAGATGTTTCCGAACCACGACTACGACACCAATTACGGCCTGAGCGAGTCGATCGGGCCGGGTTGCGTCCACCTCGGCATCGAGAACATCCACAAGGTCGGGGCAATCGGCAAGGCGGGCTACCTGTGGGAGACCTCCATCGTCGATGAAAACGGCGTCCCGGTCCCGCAAGGCGAGGTCGGCGAGCTCACAGTGCGCGGCCCCGGCGTCATGAAGCGCTACTACAACAATCCCGCCGCGACCGCGGAGATTCTCCGGGACGGCTGGCTGTTCACCGGAGACGTCGCCCGGATGGACGAGGACGGCTTCATCTACCTCGTCGACCGGAAAAAGGACGTCATCATCACCGGTGGGGAAAACATCTATCCGGTCCAGATCGAGGATTTCCTGCGCGCACATTCCGCGATCAAGGATGTCGCGGTCATCGGGCTGCCCGACGAGCGGCTGGGCGAGATCGCGGCCGCGATCATCGAGCTCCGGGACGGCATGTCCTGCGCCGAAGCCGAGATCCACACTTTCTGCACGGACCTCCCGCGGTACAAACGGCCCCGGACGATCATCTTCGCGCCGGTGCCGCGCAATCCGACCGGCAAGATCGAGAAGCCGAAACTCCGGGAGATCTACTGCGGACAGCGGCTGGTCGAGGCGCAGACTACGCGCTGACTCAGCCGCCCCGGATCCAGGCCGTGACCGCCCGGACCAGATCGAGAGTGATGAAATCCAGTGAATCGGCCGGCACGTTGTTGCGCTCGAGGTAGGGGACCCCGCCTCGGACCGACACCGTGCCGATCTCTGTTCTTGCGAAGAGACAAACGATCATGGGATCTTCGGCGGAGCGTTCCCGGCCGGAAGAAATGTACTGGAGGCCGTCCTCCGCCGTCATTGATACCGAACCGTCCTCTGCAAGATACCGGTCGAACTCCTGCTGGTCGAACGGCGGGGGGCTGATCGTGATGCTCAGGCTTATGTTGCTGTTCTGGAAGGATGTGCTCCATCCTTCCGTCGTTTTTCCGTAGCCGGGCACCAATAGCCCCGGATGCACGGTAAGCTCCAGCGCGGTTTCGATCGAAACAGCCTCCAGGGATGCATTTTGCCGTGATGCGCTGGCGGACAGTCCGTAACGGTAATCGTCCTGTTCAAAATGAATAGATCGGGTGAAGTTCATACCGGAGATCCATTTCTGGTTGGCATCGGTTCCATCCCAGGTTATTTCACTTTCCTTGAAATAGTACGTAACTCCCTTCTCCACCCGCTTCTCGAAGTTATTATTGCCGCCTACCACGAATTCCCGAGGGGTTTTGCCCCAAGCGAGATTCACGTCTTCATTGTTCCAGGTGATCTGATGTCCCGCGCCGGTCCGGGCAAAACCAGGCTGGCCCGGATCGAACGTCCACAGCCGCTCATAGTCGAACGCGTACGGCACCTCCGTTTCAACCGGAATGGATGTGCCGGGAATCCGGTTGCAGCCCATCAGGACCATCAGCAGAATCGCGGCAAGAAGCAACGTGATTGCTCTTTTCATGCTGCCCTTCCTCCTTCCGATGCCTCCTTCTCGCGCCGGTACCGTGCAATCCGACCGGCAAGATTGAGAAGCCGAAACTCCGGGAGATCTACTGCGGCCAACGGCTGGCCGAAGCGCAGTCCACGCGTTGACTCAGCCGTCCCGGATCCAGGCCGTGACCGCCCGCGCCAGATCGAGAGTGATGAAATCAAATGAATCGGCCGGCACGTTGTAGTGCATGGGGGAGTGTGTCCAGCCTTGGACCGACACCATGCCGATCTCTGTTCTTACGAAGAGATCAACGTTCATGTGATATTCGGCGGATCGATCCCGACGGGAAGAAATATACTGGAGGCCGTCTTCCGCCGTCATCGGTCCCAAGCCGCTCTGCGCAAGATACTGGTCGAATATCTGCTGGTCGTATGGCGGCGGGTTGATCGTGATGCTCAGGTTTATGTCGCCGTTCCGGAAGGTTGTGTGCCATCCATCCATCGATTTATCGAAGCCGCGCACCACCATCCCCGGATGTTCGGCAAGATCCAGCGCGGTGCCGATCGAAACCTTTCTCAGGGAAGCGCGTTTTCGGGATGCGTCGGCGGACAGGCGGTAACCGTAACCGTCCTGTTCGAAAAGGATTGTCCGGGTGAAGTTCATGATGGAGAACCATTTACCGTCGGCATCGCGTCCGTCCCCGGCGACTTCCTTTTCATCGAAATAGTACGTAACCCCCCTCTTCTCACGCTTTTCAAAGTTGAGACTGCCGTCTACCACGAACTCCTGCGGTGTTTTGATCCAGGAGAGATTCACGCCCCCTTTTTTCCAAGTGATCTGTTGGCTTGCGCCGTTCCGGGCCAAGCCAGGCTGGCCCGGATCGAACGTCCACAGCCGCTCATAGTCGAATGCGTACGGCGTTTCCGTTTTATCCGAAACGCAAGCGGCAGGAACCAGAATGCAACCCATCAGGACCATCAGCAGACTCACGGCAAGAAACAGCGGGGACGTTCTTCTCATGCTGCCCTTCCTCCTTCCGATGTCCTCTTTGCACAGGACGTGTCGGGAGTCCGTATCTGACAATCCGCAGGAACGGTTGGTCCTACTTGTGCAGGAGGGTCATGGTCTGCTTGTTGGACGGATCGCCCCACACCAGCTCCAGCTCGACCGGCACATTGGATTCCAGGAGGATCTGCGGCGGTTCGTTGGCATCGGCTCTCGGCTGGCAGAGCAGTGTCAATTCTCCGTCCGTACCGAACGGATACTTCTCGACACCGTGCTTCTGGAGCAGGTTGACGTACCACACGATCTTCTTGTTTGCAGCGTCGGGCTTGATCCCGAACACGTATTCGAACAGAACCGATATGGGGGGCAATCCCGTCCAACCGACAAAATCCGGCCGCGAGGGATATCCCCGGGACGGTCCGCCCCGGTCGATGAACTCTGGCGCGTAGTTTTCATATACCGTGCCGTGTTTCATGAATACGTCGACAACCGCCTGCAGGTGTTCCACCCCGATCTCGTGCGACAGATCGAACCTGCCGTATTTGTCCAGCCCCTTGAGCACCATGTAGTTGGTGGGAGCCCATACCCCGCCGCGCCAATATGCGCCGGTGGGCGAGTATTGTGCGTGGCTTATGGACAGGGCCGGTACCCGATGCGGGGTCTTGAACTCCTTCTCGTCCTCCAGATACGCGATCATCCGGCCGGCGTTCTCGTTGGACGCGCACTGCGCGATAAGCGCCCAGAAGGCTCCGATATGCCTCACCCCGTTGTGCTTTCCGTCGTTCCAGAGGTCATAGTAGAAACCGGTACGCGCGTCCCAGAGCTTCTCGTTGATGACCTGTCCGAGCCGGTCGCGTTCCGCCGCGAGTTCAGGGACGAAATCCCCGCGGTCCAGGACTTCCGCCATTCTGATCAGCATGTTGCAGTCGTTGATCGCCTGCATGCACGCGTCGACCCAGATCATGTGGCCGTGGCTGAATTCCGGCAGGTATCCCGGCTTCTGCCGCGGGATGTTGTCCATGCCGCAGCCCCAGCCGGAGGAGAAATAGGTTCCGTCCGGCCAGGTGTGGTGTTCCGCCATCCACCGATGGTAGGCCATCAACGGCGGGAAAACCCGGGACAGCCGGTCTTTGTCGCCGAAGTTGAGGTAGTACTCCCACTCGCACCACGCCATGACCTCCGGTCCCGTCGCCGAGGGGTCGTGGCGGGTGAAGCGGTCCCTGCCGGTCGCCTCCTCGATCTCGCGGCAGATGAAACCATCCCGGTGCTGGTGGGAATACATATTGTCCAACGTCGCCTGAAACTTGAAGATCTTGTCGGCATACTTGCCGAACATCAGGATAAAGGAAGAGTCCCACATGAACTCGCAGCCGTTGAAGGCAGTGTCGATGAAGCTAGAGACAAATCCCGTGCCGGGTTCCGGTTGCCGCAGATTGCCGAAGGCGAGCTCCCAGGCCCGCCAGTAGCATCGGATGACGTCGTCATGTCCGTCCCATACCGGTCGGGGAAGCCGGTCCCGGATCTCGTCGAAGACCGGCAGGGGCGCGGTGTCGGGAGTTTTGGTCAGAAACACGTTCTCTGCGACCAGCGGTACTGTTTTGGGTACGGTCTGCTCGTCGTTCTGCTTGAAATATTCCACATTAATTCTCCCGTTGTTGTTTTACATTATTGTAGCATACACTCCTGCTGACCCACGGTGCACCGGATCATCCGCTCAGGTATGGCGCTGCTGCCGGAAATCCGCATTTGACAAGCCTCGCGGCTTCCACTACTATATCTGCGAACACGAATAGAATCATTCCGAAGGGAAAAGCGATGAGTCCTGCAACGAGATGGACAGCATTCACGGGTCTGCGGACGGCTGATTGAGGCCGTTTGAGGATACGTATGCCCATTTTGCCATAGGACACATCCGCTCAGCCTGACGGCACCCCTCCCGATCCGGAACCGGACGGACGGCCTCTCCGGCCCCCCGATTCCCTGCGGCGGCAGGAACAGCCTCGAGACGCGCGAGCGGTTTCGGGGCTTTTTGTTTGGATCACCGTCGCGGACAACGCGGATGCCCCACGGTGCGGGAGGAAACCATGATCGATCTTGCGGTCAGCCAACTGGATAAAACTTACGGGGCCAACCCCGTCTTCAAGAACGTCACGTTTGAAATCATGACCGGGGACCGGGTCGGTCTGATCGGGCCGAACGGCTGCGGCAAGACCACGCTGCTCCGGATGCTCACAGGCCGGGAGTCCGTGGACGGCGGAAACATCATGATCCGCAAGGACGCGCGGATCGGCTGTCTGGACCAGACCCTCACGTTCCCGCCCGAGGCGACACCCGACGGAATCTGCGCGGAGGCGTTCGCCGACATCGATCGGATGCGCCGGCAGCTCTCGCGGTTGGAGTCCGACATGACCGTACTGTCCGGTGCGGAACTTGAGGATACGATGCGCCGGTACGGAAACCTGACGGAGCGGTTCGAAGCCGCGGGCGGGTACGAAACCGAAACCCGGATCGAAAAGGTCATGCAGGGCCTCGGTATCGGTCCGGCGCTGCGCGGAACCGCGTTCGGCCTGCTGAGCGGCGGGGAGCAGTCCCGGGTCGCGTTTGCGCGGCTGCTGCTGGAGGAGCCGGACATCCTGCTGCTCGACGAGCCGACCAACCATCTCGACATTGTCTCGATCGAGTGGCTCGAGTCGTTCCTGGCCGCGTATCGTGGTTCGGTCGTCGCGGTTTCGCACGACCGGCATTTCCTCGACCGCACCGTCACCCGGATCATCGAACTGCAGCCCGACCGCGCCGAAACCTACATCGGGAACTACAGCGCCTACCTCGTTGAAAAGGACATCCGGTTCGAGCAGGCGATGCACGCCTACCAGAACCAGCAGAAGAAGATCGAGCGGATGGAGGCGCAGATCGAGCGGTATCGGATCTGGGGCGCGATGCGGGACAGCGTGGCGATGTACCGCGCAGCCAAGGTGCTGGAGCACAAACTGGAAAAGGTGGAGAGGCTGGAGCGGCCGGCCGCCGGATCCCGCAAGATGCGGCTGGAAGTCCGGGACGACCGCCGGTCCGGCCGGGAGGTGCTGCACATCGAGGGACTGTGCCAGTCATTCGGGGATCAGCGGGTGCTCGACGGGGTCGGATTCGATCTGTACTTCCGCGACCGGGCGTGCCTGCTGGGCCCCAACGGATCGGGCAAGTCGACGCTGCTCCGGATCGTTCTGGGCGAACGGGAGCCGGATGCGGGCACGGTCCGTACCGGCACCGGGGTCCGGATCGGTTATCTGCCGCAGACTGTGGTGTTTGAGAACGAGGACCAGACTCTGGTGGAATACTTCTGCCGGGAGCACGGGACCTCCCTCGTACAGGCCCGCGCGGCGCTCGCCCGGGCGTTGTTCTGCCGGGACGACGTGTTCAAGAAGATCCGGCAGTTGTCGGGCGGTGAGAAAAGCCGGCTCCGGCTGTGTTCACTCAGTCAGGACCAGGTCAACCTCCTGGTTCTGGACGAGCCCACCAACCATCTCGACATCGACTCGCGGGAGGTACTCGAAGCCATGCTGCTCGGATTTCGGGGGACGCTGCTGGTCGTGTCCCACGACCGGTACTTCATCGAGCGGATCGCAGACCGCATCCTTGTGCTCGGGAACGGTGCGCTGGAGGATTGGGACCTGGACTATGCCGCGTACCGGGAGATCGCCGGCGCGCCGGTATGAGGGCGCAGGGCCGGACGATGGATGGGCGGGCGGTTGGTGTAGCCGGAATTCGGGAGGGGGCCAGGCGGCCACCCTCCCGGACTTCGCCGCCTGACCCGGAGTCCGTCAGTCGGGCAGGCTCCACAGGCACTCTTCCAGTTTCATCCTCGTGAACCGGGCGGTAAAGCTGGACTCGGTCGGGCTGCAGGCGTAGACGCCGAAATCGACATCGCCCGATCCTTCTCGGAGATGGAAAATCCTCATCTGCTCGTAGTGGATCCCGTCCGGTGAAGTTTCGATCCGGAAGTCGCTCTCCCTGCGGCTCAACCGGTAATGGAGTTCCCGGACATCCGACGGGATGTCCCTCGTCGCCCAGTCCGAATACCCGTGGTTTGTGACGACGCTTCCCAGACGCGAGTACTGCTCGTTCTCGTATTCGATCGAGGCCTTCATCCAGTTATCGCTGTCCAGATAGACGGCGATGCCGCATTGATCGTAGGCTCCGGCCGGTTCGAACGAAGCCTTGACGGAAAAGGTGAAGTACTTCTCCGCGGTCCGTATCCTGAGAATCGGGGCGTTGTCCACCTGGAATCCGTAATAGGTCCGCTGCCACAGGTCGGTCTCCGGCTCGGTGATCCATGTGACGCCGTTCTCCAGAATCTCATATTGCTTCGGTGCACGGATCCATTCCCAGTCGCGCAGACGCAGTTCCTGCATGTTCATCGCCCTCCTTTGGACTCTTGCCCCGATTATACCCTTGCTCCCTTGTCTCCGCCTTCTCCGATTGTCCGGATCCATGGCAATCCCTATAATCGAGGCAGACCGGACGGAAAAAGGAGGTTTTATGGATTACAGCAGGATGTCGGACCGGAGAGCCGTAGAGGGTAATTATATCGACAGCGGCAACCTTGCGACGCGGATCTCGCTGCACGACAAGTACAGCACCAATCCGGTCGGCTTGGGTGAGTGGGTCTGGACGCAGTACCGTCTCTTTCCGGGTTGCCGAATATTGGAACTGGGCTGCGGAAGCGCGGTGTTCTGGGATGCACGCGCCAAACGGCTCCCGCCGGGGGCGTCCCTGGTGCTGACCGATCTGTCCGCCGGGATGGTCGCGGAAGCCGCGCGCCGCTTTGAAGGGAATGACCGGATCCGGGTCAGGACGGCCGACATCACCGCCATCCCGTTCTCCGACGGAATGTTTGACATCGTCATCGCCAACCATATGCTGTATCACCTGGACAATCCGGAACAGGCGATCCGGGAGGTCTGCCGGGCCCTCGTTCCCGGCGGGACATTCTACTGCACCACCAACGGGGAGAACGGGATCATGGGGTATCTGGACGCTGCGGCACAGGTGTTCTTCGGCTGTCCCCCCGGGCGGCAGGAGCTGTCCTTTTCCCTGCAGAACGGACAGGCGGTGCTGGAGCGATGCTTTCCCGAGGTCGTCCGGGTGGATTACGAAGACAGCCTGTGCATCACGGAGATCGACGACTGGCTCGACTACGTGTTCTCGGCGGGTGCGATGACAGGATGGAACGCGGCCGACCGGCCGGCGAGCCGCGCGTTTTTTGAAGCGAGGAAAGCGGCCGACGGATGTCTGCATGTCCCCAAGGAAGCGGGGATGTTCATTTCGGTCAAGTCCGAAGGTCTGCGGCATGGATGACGGATTCAGGCCGGTCCGGGGCGTCGCGTTCGATATGGACGGGTTGATGTTCGACACGGAACGGATCGCGATCGAGGGATGGCTGGCAGCTGGCCGGCAGATGGGACTGGCTGTGACGCCGGAACTGGTGCTCTTGACCCTGGGGATCGATGAGACCGGCACCCATGAGATTCTAGTAGACCGTTTGGGCACAGAGATCGATTTTCCGCTCTTCCGCAGACTCCGGCTTCAGTATGCGGACGACTGGATCCGGCAGAACGGCATCCCGGTCAAGCCCGGGCTCGTTGAACTGCTGACCTGGCTGAAATCCAACGGATACCGGATCACGATGGCCACTTCGACCGCCTCGGCGCGTGCCCGCAGCAACCTCGAAGAGGCGGGTCTGTCGGAGTATTTCACGGATATCGCCGGCGGCGATATGGTCGCGCGCGGGAAGCCCGCCCCCGATATCTACCTGAAGGCAGCCGCGCTGATGGGCCTGCCGCCCGGCGACTGCATGGCACTTGAGGATTCGCCCACAGGAATCCTGTCGGCCTGGCGCGCCGGCATGAAGCCGGTGATGGTCCCCGACCTGATTGAACCGGACGATGCGACCGGCGGGCGGCTGTTCGCCCGTCTGGCATCGCTTCGGGACGTCATCCCTCTGCTGGAAACACTCCCTCGCCCGTGCGGATGATCCCTTCGCGGCGGAGCCCGGCTTTCATGAAAAGTTTACACCGGTGATGCGATACGGCGGCAAGGATCCGGCGCGTTGAACCGTATTGATTGGTAGAGAGGTGGAATATGGCGTCACCCGTCGAGAATGCGCTGGAACGGTATGCGGACATGGTCCGAAGGATCTGCTTCCTGCATCTCCGGCGGCGGGAGGATGTCGAGGACGCGTTTCAGGAAGTGTTTCTGCGGTACCTGCAACGCGAGGAACCGTTCGGGAACGACGAGCACGAGAAGGCCTGGCTCATCCGGGTGGCGCTCCAGCGCTGCCGGGATCTGGGCCGGGGGTTCCGGAACCGGACCATGCTGCCGCTCGACGAGAATATCGCGGCCGCTGCGCCCGCCGAAAGCCGGGATCTGCTTGAGGAGGTCCTCCGGTTGCCGCCGAACGAACGGGACGCGATCTACCTCTTTTACTACGAGGGATACGACGCCGCGCACATCGCCCGCCTGACGGGCAGCCGGCCCAACACCGTCTACTCACGCCTGCATCGGGCGCGGAAACGGCTGCGGAGGCGACTGGGAGGTTCCGAAGATGAAGAAGATGATACGGAAGGCATTTGATCCGATCCGTGCGGATGCGGACCTGATTGCACGTACCCGGGAAGCCGTCCGCGCGGGAGCGCCCGGGGTTGCGGAGGTTCCCGTGCGGAGAAGAGGACGTCCGGTGCGCCGCGGACTGGCCGGTGTGACCGCGTTCCTCCTGCTCGTCGGGCTGTTCTCGCTTGGTGCGATCGCACTCTTCCGGATTCCGGCGGCTGCGGTCAGTCTGGACATCAATCCCAGTGTGGAGCTCGAGGTCAACGCGTTGGGGAGGGTGGTCTCGGCGCAGGCCTTCAACGAGGAGGGAGAGGTTCTCCTCGCAGGTCTTGAGCTCGCAGGCCGGCCCGCGCGCCAGGCGATCCATGCGGTCATCGCTGCGGCGTCCGAAGCGGGATATCTGGAGCCGGACGGCTCGTCGATCATCGCGATCACGACCGCGGCGGACCTGGAGAGGCTGCGGACCCGACTCGAGAAAGCCGCGGCCGAAGCCGCCGGGGAAGCGCTCGGAGAGACCGGCGGGGATGCAGTGGTCTACGGAGAGGGGATCGGCCTGGAGCGTGTGAAGGCCGCCCGGCTCCTTGGAATCACCCCGGGACGCTTGAACCTCATTGAAAAGCTGATCGCCCTGGATCCGTCGCGGACAGTGGAAGAGTTCCTAGACGCCAAGGCATCGGACATCATGAAGCAGGTCGTGGCGCTGCAACAGGCCGCCGGGAAGCCGGAGCGCGAACCGGAAACGTCCGAAACGGAAGATCCGGAGGGGACCATGCCGTCGGAGCAGGCCGTTGAAAAAGCGGTGCGCGCATCCGAGAAGGCTGCGGAGAAGGCCGCCCGCGAATCGGAGAAAGCCGCGGCGCAGGCGGCCCGCGACGCCGAAAAAGCCGCCCGGATGGCGGAAGCCGTCGGCCAGGCCGAAGAGCGGGAATCGGGAGCGTCGTCCGGGAACTGATCCCCGGATCCCCATCTTTCGTTGACAACGGCCGGGCCGCCCGCGCGGGCCGGCCGTTTCATATCCCCCAGACGGACTGGTCGGCGACGGATCCGCGAATTTGGTCCGGATTGACCGGTTCTGTCGTTATATTTCGGATATTCCGGTATAATTTTCCGTGATAGTGTCGCGCGCCGGCAACGGGACGCGAAGGAGACGAGAAGGCCCTCATCACACAGCAAGGAGATGCGCCATGGCAAACAACCAACCGACCGTCGGCTACCTTCCCGATGAACGACCCCCGGTACTCAAACTTCTCCTCTACGCCATCCAGCAAGTCATCGTCATGTTCCCCGCCACCGTCGCAGTGGCCCTCCTCACCGGATTCCACATCTCCACCACGATCTTCGCCAGCGGCCTCGCCACCATCTGCTTCATCCTCGTCACCGGCCGTAAAATCCCCCTCTACTACGGATCCAGCTTCTCCTACCTGTCGGCCATCATCGTCCTGATGGCGTCCGAAGAGCTGTCGGGCTATACGCTGAACGAGAAAATCTCGGTCGCGCAGTTCGGCATCGTGATGTCCGGATTCGTCTCGATCGCCGCCGGCCTCATCGTGAGCCGCTTCGGGCGCGAATCGATCGAGAAGATCCTGCCCGCCACCGTCACCGGCCCGATCGCGATGGTCATCGGTCTGACGTTGGCGAGCAACGCGCTCAAGGATGCAACCTCGATCGCCATCAACACGTTCGGCGACCCTGCGGTCGGCGAAGCGCAGGCGGTACTCGCGGGAAACATGGCCTGGATCGTCTCGCTGGTGACCCTGTTCGCGACCATCCTCTTCTCGGTCTATCTCAAGGGATTCCTCGGGCAGCTTCCGCTGCTGCTCGGTCCGATCCTCGGATGCATCGTCGCTTTCGTGATCGCGAAGATCACCGGGATCAACCTGTTCAAGGAAATGCCTGAAGGCGCCGCGACCGGCGTGTTCGCGCTTCCGACATTTACTCTCCCGAACTTCAAGGCCTGGCATGCGGTCGCGGCGATCATGCCGATCGCGATCGCGACCATTCCGGAATCCACCGCGCACGTGTTCCAGCTGGACATCTACGTGAACGACCTGGCGAAGAAGATGAAGCGCGAGAAGCGCTACAACATCGCGGACAAGCTGGGCCTCAACCTCATCGGCGACGGTATCGGCGACATCGTTGCCGGTTTTGTCGGCGGCCCCGCGGGCACGAACTACGGTGAAAACATCAGCGCCATGGCCATCACCCGGGTCTTCTCGATCCCGGTCCTGCTTGTGGCATCGGTCATCGCCATGATCATCGCCTGCTTCACCCCGCTCATCAACGCGATCTACGGCATCCCGACCGCGGTCATCGGCGGCCTCGAGGTCTTCCTTTTCGGCGCGATCGCGGCGCAGGGCATCGCGATCATGATGGATAAGAAAGTCGACCTCTTCAGTGCCAAGAACATCGCGGTCATCGCCACGATCATGATCATCGGACTGGGCGGCCAGTACGGCTTCGGCGGCACGATCCCCTTCTTCGGGATGAAGGTCCCCTGTATCGCGGGCGCCGCGGTGTTCGGCATCGTCCTGAACCTGCTGCTCAGCATCGGCGGGAAAAAGAAGGCGGACGCTGTGGTCTGATTCCCATCGCACGCTTGAAGAGAGAAACCGCCCTCCCGGGCGGTTTCTCTTTTCTTCCGTCTCATCCGTGGCATGATTCCGGTGGCGGCGGCAGTCCGCCCTCCAGACCGCTCCTGCAGGGTTTCAATACCCCCCGCCGGTCGCCTCGGATCCCGTATTCTGATTGTTGATCACTGCGTTGTTTCCGTTCTGGAGACCGTGGGAGCGGCGGCGCATGTTGTCCGCGTACTCCTCTTCGCCGGACGGTATGACATTTCGGGCCGTCTGTGTGCGGTTCTCCCGCTCGGCTCTCATCTGGTCGCCGAGCGAGCGGGATTTCCTGTGGAACAGATTCTTCAAGAAGTGTTTCATCTTTGGGTCCCCCTTCCCCGTTTGGATCCGATCATTCTACCGATGAATTCATCTTACCATTGAATGTATAAAAATTGCACTTTCTCATCCCCGGTGTGAACAGTACAATGATTCCGTAAATCAAACCCGCGGATACGCATCCGCGGAAGGAGGCATCCGTGTCAAAACCGCTTCCTGTCATTGGAATTCTGCTTGGCGACGCAGCCGGGATCGGTCCAGAGATCGTGGCCCGGCTTCTGGCGGACGACTTTTTTGCCCCTCTGTGCCGTCCGGTCCTGATCGGCGACCTGCGGGTGCTGCGCCGCGCCGCGGAGATCGCCGTCCCGGCCGGAGGACTGCCGTCTCTCCCGGTCGCGACCCTTGTCGACGGGGTCCGGCGGCTGCTCGATGAAGGTGCCGACGCGGTGATGTTCGACCAGGGCGACACCGATCCGGATACGGTTCCGTTCGGCCGGCTCAGCGGGATCAGCGGGCGTGCCTGTCTGCGGATGATGGATCTCGGGATCGCACTCTGCCGGGATGGGCTGCTCGAGGGATTCGCATTCGCCCCGTTCAACAAAACCGCGCTCATGATGGGCGGGAGCGATCAGCCCAGCGAACTCGAGTACCTCGCCCGCGCCTGCGGGATGACCCGCGGATACTGCGAGATCAATGTACTGGACGGAATCTGGTCGACCCGGGTCACCAGCCATGTCCCGATCGCGGAGGTCAGCCGTGCGATCACGACCGACGCGGTATACGAAGCCATCGAACTGGCGAACAACACCGCGTTGCGGACCGGCGTGGCCCCGCGTCTCGGAGTTGCCGCACTCAATCCGCATGCCGGCGAGAACGGCCGCTGCGGGCGCGAGGAGATCGACGTCATCGCGCCGGCCATCGATCGGGCACGGGCCGCAGGCATCGACGCAAGCGGACCCTGGCCTGCGGATACGGTCTTTGTCCGCGCGTTCGCGGGAGAATTCGACGCGATCGTCACAATGTACCACGACCAGGGCCAGATCGCGCTCAAAATGCGGGGGTTCGAGCGGGGCGCGGCGGTCGACGGCGGTCTCCCCTATCCGATCACGACCTGCACGCACGGTACCGCGTTCGACATTGCGGGGCAGGGCAAAGCCTGGACATCCGCGTTCGAGAGCGCGGTCCGGATCGTGTGCGGCATGGCGGCCCATGCCCGTGAGTGACCCGGTCGCCGCCGGCATCGTCGGCTGGTTCCTCCTGCTCTCGATCGCGGGATTTGCCGCCATGGGATCGGACAAATCACGGGCCCGTTCGGGGCGGTGGCGCATCCCGGAGCGGACGCTGCTGCTTCTGGCGGCAGCGGGCGGGGCGGCCGGAGTGCTGCTCGGGATGCAGGTGTTCCGTCACAAGACCCGGCATGCAAGGTTTGTCTGGCTCGTGCCGCTGTTTCTGCTTCTGCACGCAGCCGGAGGATGGTATCTCTTCACCCGTTGAGTTAATGCCCTCCTTCCGGTTGTCGCGCCAGAGGGTCTTGACATTCTTTGACTATTGGATACAATGAAGTTGGCACTCGAACGAAGAGAGTGCCAACGAACACGCATCCTGTAGTCAAGGAGGTGTTGACGATGGCAGGACTGGTACCGTTCAACCGCAGACGCCCGATGTTCCCTTTCACCAACAACCGATTCGATGATTTCCTTCATGTGATGGACGACTTCTTCAATGATGCGTCGCCCTTCCACAGGACGCTGGCCACCCAGAACTTCAAGGTGGATGTCCGGGAAACCGAGAATCAGTATTGCGTGGAGGCCGAACTCCCCGGAGTCAAGAAAGAGGAAATCCGCCTCGATCTTGAGGACGGACGGCTGACCATTGCGGTCGAGCATGAGGAAACGAATGAAGAGACCAAGGGCGATTACATCCACCGTGAGCGCCGGTTCGGAACCATGCAGCGTTCACTGATCCTCGAGGACGCGGTACAGGAGGGGATCAAGGCCACATTCAAGGACGGTGTGCTGGAGATCACGGTTCCCCGGTCGGAGCAGGCGAAGAAGAAAACCCGCATCGACATCGACTGAAGCTCCTGGCACCCTCGTTGGTTCCCGTATGAGAAGGCATCAATGCCTTGACCATACGAAGCAGACAAAACAGAAGAGCGATACCTGGTTCATGACCAGGTATCGCTTGTTTCTTTACGCTGCGGTGAAGTCCATTCGGAATGAATTTTCATCTTGACTCTCACGTAACGTAATGGTTTACCATTAGCCTATTCGGGAGGGATGGAAATGCAGACTGTAAAAGAAGTGAGCAGACGGACCGGTGTAAGCGTACGCACGCTTCATCACTACGACGCCATCGGATTGTTGAAACCCGCGGAAGTCACCGCGGCTGGATATCGGCTGTATGACGACGCGGCGCTGCAACGCCTCCAGTACATCCTGTTGTTTCGTGAACTGCAGTTTCCCCTCAAGGAGATCAAAACGATTCTGGAAAATCCGGATTTCATCCCGTCTGAGGCACTGGAACAACAAATCCGTTTACTGGAACTAAAGGTCGGCCACCTGGATAGATTGCTGGCATTCGCCCGGGAAGTACAGAGAAAGGGAGTGATACCCATGAGTTTCAGCGCATTCGACAAAAAGGATATCGACCAGTACAAGGATGAGGTCAAAGAGCGTTGGGGCAACACCAAAGCGTATCGGGAGTATCTGGAAAGAAAGTCAAATGATCCGGGCATTGACGATGCATCCGCACAGCTGTTGTCGATTTTTTCCGAATTGGGTGGACTTCGTCATTTGTCCGCGGACGACGCGCGCGTCCAGAAGATGGTGATTTCCCTTCAGAATCTGATTACCGAAAAGTACTACACCTGCACACCTGAAATACTTCACGGGTTGGGCCGGATGTATGTGGACGACGAGCGCTTCAAACACAATATCGACGAGGCAGGGGGTGTCGGCACGGCAGAATTTGTGAAGCAGGCAATCGAGATCCACTGCTCGGGAAAAACAGGCAAGTCCCGCGGGTGATTGGTACTTCATACGTAAACTTCGACTTTGCTCTGCGCGCTTCGCGTGACGACAGCC
>JAGOFF010000130.1 GCA_017997315.1 Clostridia bacterium | reverse complement strand
GACGCCGCGTCAAGGTCAAGGGGTTGTTTTTGTGGTTGTATACCATGAGGGAACGGTTCTTCTCATGCCGTCATACCAGCCCAGCAAGATCCGCCCCTGTTCCACCGCCCGGTCGACATCCTCCTGCCAGAACGACATCGCCCAGGGAACGGAGGAAAGCGCGTTGTTCGCGGTATAGAGTGCCAGCAGCCGCCAGAAGTCCTCCGGCGGATGACCGTCGAAATAGCCGTCCACACGGCCGGCGGCGAAACGCGGACTGACGAGGGCGCAGAAGACGATGCGGTTGAACTCCTCCCACGGGTCGCCGAAATCGCTGCGGTCAAAATCGATGACCACGACTTCCCCGTCCGCGATCATCAGGTTCCCGATGTGGTAGTCCCCGTGCTGCCAGCACTGCGGACGTCCGCGGAGAAGCCCGCGGTTCGCCCGGACAAATTCGGCGAACGCCTCGCCGCCGTCGATCTTCACCGGACAGTCGCGGTATCGCGCGAGGTTGCGCTCGATCTTGCGGTTGAAACGCACCTCCCAGTCCTCCAGCGCCGCCGGCACGGGGAGCGCGTGGATCCGGCGGAGGATCTCCCCCGCCCGGACGCCCGCGGCGTACTGTCCGTCCGGGGACATGCGCGGGACCGCGGTCTCCGCCCCCTCGCCGTCGATCCACCCCTGGAGCGACCATACGCCGTCGCTGGAGGTGCCGAATCCGGCCGGTCGGCACATGGGCACACCCGACTCCGCGGCCTGACACATGTACCTGTACTCCGTCCTTTTCGCCTCCAGCCGCTCGATCGGGGAGACACGCAGCAGATACGCCGTCCCGTCCCCCCTGACGACACGGTATTTTTTGTCGGACGACCAGCCCTCTTCGACCGGCTCGACCGAGTCATACTCCCAGAAAAGATCCATTCCGACTCCTTCTGCCGTCGTTCCCGTTCCCGCCGTCCGCGTTCCCGCCGGCATGGAAAGCGGGCGGTGCCGCAGGCGGCCCGCCCGTTCTGCCCGTATGTCCGGGGATCCTAGTAGCTGTAGCCCTCGAGCGACTCGAAGACTTCGCGGAACACCGCGAACAGCGTCGAGGACAGGATGATGGAGAGGACGATCCCGATGACCGCCAGGATGAGCACCGCACGGGCGTAGTTCCGCTTGTTCGGATTGGCCTGTGAACCGAACGCCCACACCAGCAGCATGATGAAGCCCACGAACGGGATGCCCGATACGATCATCATGACGATGTAGTCCCCGACACCCATCGCCGGCGCGCCCTGCGCCGCGGGGGCGGCATAATAGCCCGGCTGTACAGGCTGCGCGTAGGGGGCGGCGTAGGGGGCCTGGTACGGGGGCTGCTGGGGCGGCGGGGCGTAGGCGGGGGGCGCGGACGGGGCTTCCTGGGCGGCGCCGCACACCCGGCAGAACTGGGCGCCCTCCTCGAGCGTGGCGCCGCAAGACCGGCAGAACTGGGCCATCGACGTTTCCTCCTGCGTTCGGATTGCCTTATTTTTCCGGATCGTTCCGGCGGGAGGGATCCTCCTCCCGGATTTCCTTGAGCGCCTCGATGGTCAGGCTGATCAGCCGGAGCATGTTGCCTGCCTCTTCCGGGCCGATCTTGCCGATCACCTGCAGATAGTCCGAGATGTAATCATCGCGGAGTTCGTCGACGATGGCCTCGCCCTTGGCGGACGCGGTAAGCGTCTTGGTCCTGCGGTCGCGGTCTCCCTGCTGCTGGACGACGTAGCCTCCCGCAGTCAGGGAATGCACGATCGCGGTGACCCAGGCCTTGGAAATGGAGAAATGCGAGGCGATGTCCGACGGCTGCACGGTTTCACCTTGCTTGGTCTTTTCGGCGATATAAAGCATGGCACCGACTTCGCTTGCCTTGAAGGGGGAGTTGAGCCGACGGTTCATGTTGATCCGGGTCAGTTCATAGACGGCGTCGGACAATCCGCTGGCCAATTCACACTGCATGGTATCGCTCCTCCCGTGGTTCGTATGGGGTGGAAGGTACGGAGCCGGACGGCCGACCGCAACGTTCCCTTATACTATAACGTAAAATCCGTTTAAAGCGTAAACGATTCGCCTCGTTTCACCATCCGCGCAACTTTTGCGTGATACACTCAAAGCGCGGACAACCGGGACCGACGAAGGTTCCGGACCGCCCGGGGGTGCAAGCCATGCGTGTCCTGCTGATCGGGGGAACCGGCCTGCTGGGGTCGGCCGCCGCGGCCGAGATGGCCGCGCGCGGCCATGCGGTCGACGCGCTGGCGCTGCCGGAACTGCCGCCCGGGTATGAGCCGCCCGCAGGAGTGACCCTTGTGCTGGCGGACTATACCCTGCTGCCGGACGAACGGCTGCGCACGTTGCTGACAGGCCGCGACGCGCTGGTGTTTGCGGCCGGGGTCGACGAGCGCGTCGAAGCCCCTCCACCGGTTTACGATTTTTACCACCGCCACAATATCGCCCCGCTGCACCGGCTGCTCCGGCTGGCACGGGAGGCCGGGGTGCGGCGGATCGTCGTGTTCGGCTCGTATTTCACGCATTTCGACCGGAAGTGGCCGGAACTCCGGCTGTCGGAGCACCACCCGTACATCCGCAGCCGGGCGGACCAGGAGGCGCTCGCGCTCTCGTTCGCGGACGAGGCGACCGCCGTAACGGTCCTGGAACTCCCGTATATCTTCGGCGCGCAGCCCGGACGGCGTCCGGTCTGGCTGTTCCTGGTGAAACAACTCCGTGCGATGGGACGGGTGGCGTTCTACCCGGGCGGAGGTTCCGCCATGGTGACCGTACGCCAGGTCGCGGAAGCCGCGGCTGGAGCGCTGGAGTCGGAATCCGGACCGCACGCCATCCCGATCGGGTACGGCAACTTCCCCTGGCGCCGTCTGCTCCGGATCGCATATCGCGCGCTTGGACGCCCGCGGCAACCGGTCGTCACGATCCCGGTCTGGCTGTTCCGCCCGGCGCTGCGCCGGGTCGCCCGCCGGAACGCGGCCCGCGGGGTCGAATCCGGACTGGATCTGCCGGTGTTCGCGCAGGTCATGGCCCGGCGCGCGTACATCGATCCCGCAGAGGGCGCATCGGGACTCGGGGTCCGGCCGGACGACATCGAAGCCGCGATCACGCAGTCCATCCGGGCGTGCGTCGACATTCTGGACCGGGGTGCACCCGCGGTGGGGATGCCGGACGGCTGGACGCGACTCGGAAGTGCGACCCAGGAAACGTCGGAGCAGACGTTTGGCGGAGATGGAACCCGATGCGGATGAAGCACGTATAAAAGATATCCAAGATCCGATCCTCCCGGCCGCATCCTGCGCGGGTGCGGCCGGCGTCTGCAAGGAGGTCCTGACCCATGAACCTGTTTGGAAAGAAACATCCGTCCAGCCCCTGCAACGCCGCGAACGACTGCGACGGGACTCCCTGCCGCGGTTTCTCCGAAGGGGAGAACTTCAACCGCGCCGAAGCATACCGGCCCGTCCGTCCGTACGAATTCCGGTCGCCGATGGGTCTGTCCGGGTTGTCGTTCGGATCCGCGGGGGACATCCGTCCCAGCCGGAAACCCTGATAGAGAACAAAATAAAAGGGGGATTGACATGAAGAAAACGCTGACCCTGTTGCTCGCGGGACTGCTGGGCATCGTCATGCTCACCGGCTGCGCCCCCGCCGGCGCGGTCGGGATCGACCTGACGAGTGATGTGACGCCGGCGGTGGCTGCCGATCCCGGACCCGTGCCCGCCGAGTGGGCGGACGCGCTTGCCGGGTTCGGCTGGGACCTGCTCCGGGCTTCCGCCGCCAATGACGGAAGCCTCCTGGTCTCGCCCGCCTCGGTCCACCTCGCGCTCGCCATGACCCAGAACGGCGCGGACACCGACACCCTCGCCCAGATGCTCGCGCTGCTCGCTCCGGACGGAGCGGAAGCGGACGCGCTCAACGACGGGGCCCGCGCCGCGCTCGCACGCTGGAACGATCCGGATGCGCAAGACCGGCTCTCGATCGCGAACTCCATCTGGTTCGATCAGGGCTTCACGCCCGATCCGGTTTTCCTGCAGGCGAACGCGGACCATTACACCGCTGCGGCACGCGCGCTCGACTTCGCCGCGCCGGACGCGCCCGACGCGATCAACCGCTGGGTCAAGGAGGCGACCCGCGGCGTCATCCCGTCGATCCTGGACCGGATCCCCGACAGCGCGATGATGTATCTGGTGAACGCGGTCCATTTCAAGGCGGAATGGGTCGAGCCGTTTGACAAGGCCGATACCCGCCTGCAGGCGTTCCGCACTCCCGCCGGAGAGATCCAAACCGACTTCATGCACCGGAGCGGAGCGATGCGGTGCCTGAAGCGCGACGGGATGTCCGGTGTGATGCTCCCGTACCTCGGCGGCCGGTTCGCGTTCTTCGCCATCCTCCCCGACGGAGACGCCGCGCCGCGCGACCTGCTGGGGGACCGCTCCTCCGTGCCTCTCCGGGATTTCGTCTCGGATCTGCAGGCGGACGCGGGCACCACCCGGGTCGATCTCGCTCTCCCGAAATTCGAGACGGAGTACAAGGACAGCCTGAAGAACGAACTCGCCGCGATGGGCATGGGGGATGCGTTCAGTCCGGACCTCGCGGACTTCTCCCGGATGCAGACGTCGCGCGAGCGGAACCTGTTCATCGGCGAAGTTCTGCACAAGACATTCTGCCGCGTGGACGAGAAGGGGACCGAAGCCGCCGCGGTGACCGCGGTCCAGGTCGAGCTGACCTCGATGCCGGCGCCCGGCGTCGCGATGACGTTCGACCGCCCGTTCCTGTACGGAATCGTCGACCTGGAGTCCTCGATCCCGCTCTTCCTCGGCATCCAGGAAAATCCGGCGGAATGACCGGACGGACGAGCCGGCCGGAACCGCAACCCCCATCCACACATGTGCTGAAAGCCCTCCGGTCCGGAGGGCTTTTTGCTTGACGTCGGTAGATGTGCGGTATAAAATTATATCGTATCAAATCTAAATGGAAGCGGCATCGCCGCTCCACGTGATCAACCAGGAGGACACTCCCATGGCGGAAATATATGACTTGATCGTCAAGGACGCGGACGGCAACGACGTCCCGATGTCCGGCTACCGCGGCAAGGTGCTGCTGATCGTCAACACCGCGACGCACTGCGGATTCACCCCCCAGTATGCGGGTCTGCAGAAACTGTACGAAACCTACCGGGACCAGGGTCTGGAGATCCTCGACTTCCCCTGCAACCAGTTCATGGGCCAGGCGCCCGGCGACATGAAGGAGATCACGGACTTTGTGACCGGGACCTATGGCGTCACGTTCCGGATCTTCCGCAAGATCGCAGTGCGCGGCAAGGACACCGAGCCGTTGTTCAAATTCCTCCGGAGCCGGAAGAAAGGCTCGATCAAGTGGAACTTCACCAAGTTCCTCGTGGGCCGGGACGGGGAGGTCCTCGCGCGGTTCGAACCGAACGTGACGCCCGAGCGGCTCGAGCCCGACATCCGCCGCGCGCTCGGACTCGAGGGATGAGCGGGGCGGCGGCCGGCACGGCCGCGGATCCCGGCGACGACCTCCGGCTGGACCGGCAGCTCTGCTTTGCGCTCTACGACGCGTCGCGCGAGGTTGTCCGGCTGTACCGTCCGCTTCTTGAATCGCTCGGGCTGACCTACACCCAGTACGTCGCGATGCTCGCGCTTTGGGAGCGGGACGGCGTGAGCGTCGGCAGTCTCGGCGCCCGTCTGTCTCTTGACACCGGCACGCTGACCCCGTTGCTGAAAAAGCTGGAATCGATGGGTCTGGTGAACCGCGTGCGGGACGAACGCGACGAGCGTTCGGTCCGGGTGTCGCTGACCCCGGCGGGCCGGGTGCTCCGGGAGCGCGCCGCAGGGATCCCGGCGGCGGCGGCGTGCGCGTCGGGGCTGGATCCGGTGGAGATCGCGGAGATGCGGGACCGGCTGCACCGCCTGGTCCGGGACCTCCGGGCCGCGGGCGGGAACCCGGCGCCGGACGCGGACGTCTAACGGGCGGACACAAACGCCGTCCCGGCTTCACTGCCCGCCGGAACACGACGAGCCCCGGAGGGACCACACCATGAGAAAGACTGCAACCCTGCTGCTTGCGCTTCTGCTCGCGCTCGGACTGACGGCCGGCTGCGCACCCGCCGCGGTCTCCGGCACGGACCTGATGGCGGAGGTCACGCCCGTGTCCGTTCCGGAGCCCGAACCGGCGCCGGCCGCCTATACCGACGCGATGGCGGCGTTCGGATGGAACCTGCTGCGCGCGTCCGCGGACAATCCGGGGAACCTCCTGCTCTCCCCCGCGTCGGTACATCTTGCGCTCTCGATGACCGCGAACGGCGCGGCTGCGGATACCTGGGAGAGTATGCTCGAACTACTCACGGGCACACCGGACGGGATCGACGCGCTCAACGAGGGCGCACGCGGCTCGCTCGCGCGCTGGAACGATC
>JAGOFF010000129.1 GCA_017997315.1 Clostridia bacterium | reverse complement strand
GGTGTGCTTCATGCGGATCTGGAGGAGATCTTCCGGGAGGCGCTCGGATCCTGACAACGGTATAAAGGGGGCGGCAGGCTTTTCGCCCACCGCCCCGTCAACGTAACGCAACCCTTCTGTCAGTCCGGAGTATGCCGATCGCAGGAGCCGTACGTCATGTCTTGTAAACCATGACCACAAGATGTCAAATCAGCCAGGATTCTTCAGCATCTCTGTTCGGTTTGACTGTGCGCAAACAACCTCTGTTTACAAACTGTCTCCGGTTCCCGCCCGGAGCGGCCGAGTGCAATGAAGATGGACCAGGCGACTGGGACATGGGATGGATTGGAATGGTTCCCGTCCATTGTTGGCTCCCACGCGTTCCGGACCTGACTCACGCTGCGTTCGCCATGTTTCCCGTCTGGTTCCATTATATACCCGCGCGCGTGGGACTGGCCTGCAGTTCCCGGATCGGCAGGGAGAAAACTAGGCTCCGGGTTTGCACAAAACGGAGAATTGAGGCCGCGTGGCCAGCGCGGTTGCGGGAAGCCGGGGCGGATATGATAAAATATACGTGTTGCGGCCATTGCCGCTTTTTTTATCCGTTCAGGCCTGCCGGCCCGCCGCGGCCGGCCCAGGCGAAAGGACAGCGTTCATGGAACCCATCACACTCCGAGAGATCGCCGAGGCGACCAACGGCCGCCTGCTGCGGGGCGACCCGGACGACAAGGTCGGCTCCGTCTGTACGGACAGCCGGTCCGTCGAGCCTGGATCGCTCTTTGTCCCGATCATCGGCGCGCGGTTTGACGCACATGCGTTTATCCCTCAAGCCCTGCGTTCCGGAGCGGCGGCAACCCTCTCCTCCCGGGAAACGGGTCCGGACGCTGAAACCGGTATCGGTTCCGCCGGATGGATCCGTGTGGACGACACGATCCGTGCGCTTCAGCTGCTGTCCGCGGCTTACCGTTCCCGGTTCGACCTTCCGGTGGTCGGAGTCACAGGAAGCGTCGGGAAAACCAGCACCAAGGAAATGATTGCGGACGCGCTGGCTCCGGGTTTCAAGGTGTTGCGGACCAAAGGGAACTTCAATAACGAAATCGGGCTGCCCATGACGCTCTTCGGCCTGGAACGCAGCCATACCGCTGCCGTGGTCGAGATGGGGACCTCCGGAGTCGGGGAGATCGCGCTGCTGACCTCGCTGGCAGCCCCGACGCATGCGGTCGTCACCAACATCGGCATATCGCATATCGAATTTTTCAAGACACGCGAAGCGATCCGCAACGAGAAACTCAGCATTACCGATGGTTTCCCGTCGCAGGGCGGTACCTTGTTCCTCAACGGGGACGATCCGCTGCTGGCGGCGTTGCGCGGGAAGACACGCGTTCCGACGGTCTGGTTCGGGAACGCGCCCTGGTGCGGATACCGCGCGGCGGATGTCCGGACCGGAGAGGGGAGGACGTCGTTTACGCTGATTCACCCCGCGGGGGAGACCGGGATCGTCCTGCCGGTCACCGGCATGCATCATGTGCGGAACGCGCTTGCCGCCGCCGCAGTGGCGGACAGTCTGGGAATCCCGCCTCGCTCGAGCGCCGAAGGCATGAAGGATTACCGGGGGGCAGCCCTGCGGCAGCAGGTGCGTGAGGGGCGTGGACTCAAAGTGATCGACGACTCCTACAACGCCAGCCCGGACTCCGTCCGGAGCGGACTGGAGGTCCTGGCCGCCACGAATGCCTCCGGCCGGCGCATCGCGGTGCTGGCGGACATGTACGAACTGGGGGACCATGCCCGGTCCGCCCATCGGGACGCCGGCCGTTTCGCAGTGGAACAAGGCGTCGATGAACTGGTGGCGATCGGGACGATGGCGGGATGGATCCTCGAAGGCGCGGAAGAAGCCTGCAGAGGAAAATCCGACGGATCCTCCCGCACGCCCGTCCAGGCGTTTTCCACGCTGGCCGAGGCATATGCGCATCTGGCCGGATCCATCGCGGAAGGGGACGTCATTCTGGTGAAAGGATCGCGCGGTATGCATGCGGACCGGCTCGCCCGCGCACTGGTGTCCGGAGACGAGAAGGATCTGGAGGAATAACGGCGGATACCGCCTCTACGGACGGTCCATCGCAAGCCGGACGATCCGGTCGCAGAGATCCACGTAAGTGATCCCGATCGCGGCGGCCTCCTGGGGAATCAGACTGGTCGGCGTCATGCCGGGCAGGGTGTTCGCCTCCAGACAATAGAGAGAACCGTCCGGACCCATCATGTAGTCGACCCGATAATAGTCGCCCACCCGCAGGAGGCGCCCCACATGCACCGCCGACTCCTGCAGGGTGCGCGCCGTATCATCCGGCAGATCCGCCGGGCAGATCTCGTCCGCTCCGTCCGACTGGTATTTGTTCGCATAATCATAGAAACCCTGCCGGGGGATGATTTCGATCACCGGCAATGCGACACCGCCGAGCACGCCGACGGAGAATTCCCGACCTTCGATCTTCCGCTCCACGAGCACCTTCGACTCCAGTCGGAGCGCATCGCGCAGAGCCGCCCCGAACGCCTCCGGACCGTCCGCCATGCTGACCCCGATGCTGGAGCCGTTGTTGCACGGCTTCACCACGCACGGGAAGCCGATGGGCGCGGTCTTTGAACGCACGGTCTCCGGGGAGTCTCCCTCTTCGACCACCGCCCAGTCGGGCGTCCGTTCGCCGGCCAGACGCATCAGGTTCTTGGAAAGATCCTTGTCCATCGCAAGCAGACATCCGTCGTAGGAGGAACCGGTATACCGAATGCCCAGCGTCTCGAGGGTCGCCTGGATTTTTCCGTCCTCGCCCATGCCGCCGTGAAGACCCAGAAAGACGATGTCCGCCGACCGGCAGGCATCCAGGACATGCCGTCCCAACAGCGCCCGCCCGTTGCCGGCCGCCGCGCGCAGCGCCTCCAGATCGGGCTCCACCGCCGGGATGGTGTAGGTGTACGGACGTCCGTCCTCCTCGCCGAGGAAAAGCTGGCGTGGATTGTCGGAATACGCTTCGTCCGTCAGACCCAGATAGGCGTCGACAAGGAGCACCCGGTGTCCCGCCTTGCGCAGGGCGTTGGCGATCTGACTGCCCGAGGACATCGAGACATCGCGTTCATGACTGAGACCGCCGGCCAAGACTGTGATGTTCATGGGAACCTCCGAAACAGGTCTGATGGGGAATATTCTATCACGGAGAGGCGACGGATCGGCAGGAATCAATCCTCGTCCTCTCCCGGTTCATCGGATCCGGACGGCGCACGGTCCAACAGCGCCCGGAGGTCCCGCACCTCCTTGTAGGTCAGCGGCCGCGTCTGTCCCGGCCGCAGGCTGCCCAGAGAGATGTTCATGATGCGGACGCGCTCCAGGTCCAGGACCCCGTATCCGAGCTGTTCGCACATCCTTCGGATCTGGCGGTTCAATCCCTGATGCAAAATGATCCGGAATGTATCCGGACCGGTGCGCACCGTCCGGCAGGGCAGGGTCATCCGGTCCAGGATCCGCACGCCGGAAGCCATGGTTCGGAGAAATGGATCGGGATACGGACGGTCCACCCGGACGCGGTACTCCTTCTCGTGCGCACTCGAGGCGCGGAGGATGGGATTGACCAGGCTCCCGTCGTTGGTCAGCAGCAACAGGCCATGGGAGTCGCGGTCCAGCCGCCCGATCGGAAAGATCCTTTCCGGCCAGGCAAGGTAGTCGATCACGTTGTCGTTGACGCGGCGGTCGGTCGTACAGATGATCCCGACCGGTTTGTTGAGCGCAAGGACCAGAGGCGGAGCCGAGGCCGGCAGAGGCCGTCCGTCCACCCGGACATCTTCGGGCCGGTCCGCGCGGTCCCCTGGGATGGCAGGCCTCCCGTTCACCGTCACCCGGCCGGCCGAGATCCAGGCATCCGCCTCGCGACGGGAACAAAGCCCGCTGCGGGCGATCAGCAGATTGATCCGGATCCCGCCCGGGGTTTCCCGGTTGTTTTCCACACTCATCTAGACACTCTCCGTCTCCTCCGCAGAGAGCGCGAGGGTGAACGTGAACGCCGTGCCCTCGCCCGGTGCGCTCTCCACCGTGATCCGCTCGCCCAGAGCATCCAGGATTTCCCGGGCGATCGACAGTCCGAGTCCGGTGCCGGAGGTCGGCCGCCTCGACTTGTCCGCTTTGTAGAACCGTTCAAAGACATGCGGCAGGTCTTCGGGCGAGATCCCGATCCCGGTGTCGGAAACCCGGACGAACGCGCGTCCGTCCATCCGTCCGCAGTCCAGCGTGATGGCGCCGCCGTCGGGGGTGTACTTTACCGCGTTGTCCAGCAGGATGACCAGAATCTGCACGATGCGGTCCCGGTTGATCCGGACCGGTATGTCGGGCTGGTCCGCAAACGCCGGGAGGAAGCGGATACCGGCTTCCTCGGCGACCCCCGCGTACTTGTCCGCAACCTCGTCCAGCAGATCCCGCAGGCTTTCGTCCGTCTTGCTCATCGATACGGTGCCGGCCTGCAGACGGGACAGCTCCAGCATATCGTTGATGAGCCGGGTCAGCCGTGTGACTTCGCTCAGAATCATGCCGTAGTAGCGCTGCCGGTCGCCTTCAGCCGTGACCATCCCGTCGGACAGCGGTTCGACAAGCGCACGCATCGCGGTCAGCGGGGTCCGCATTTCGTGCGACACGTTTGCGACATAGTCCCGGCGGGTCTGCTCGAGCCGCTGCGATTCGGTGACGTCACGGAACAGCCCGACCGCTCCCGCGGCGGTCCCGTCTTCGTCGACCAGGGGAGTGACGGAGACACGGATCGTCCGGTCCGCATACGGGATGTCCCACGAACGGGCGACATTCCCGGCCATCGCCTGGTCGAAGTCCGTCCAGATTCCGGGATCCGGGATCACGGAAGGCCGTTCCAGCCGATCCTGCGCGCCTGCCCCGAACATCCGGCGGACAGCGGGATTCACATGGGTGACCCTTCCTTGGGAGTCGACCGCGACGATTCCCTCGGTGATCCCGTCGATCACCTGACGCAGCCGGGTCCTCTCAAGCGACAGCGCGGCGATGCTGTCGGAGAGATTGTCCGCCAGGTTGTTGAACGCGGTGGCCAGCTCGCTGAACTCCCCGCGGTACCGTCGGTTCGCCCGGATTTCAAAATTTCCGTTGGAGAGGGCGGTCGCGACGTTTTTCATTTCATGGAGCGGATTCAGCAGTCTCTTGGAGAAGTAGTATGCGGGGAGCACCATGAGAAACGCGCTGGCAAGCGACGACAGAAGCAGCGTCCGCAGCAGTCCGGACAGCGCGGCGGTCATCTCCCGCATCGGCGTGACCAGAAAGACGGCGCCCAGGATATAGTTGTTGACGACCACCGGTGTACCCAGTACGACAAACCGCCCGAAATCCGGAGGTTCCACGCGCCCGCCCGGATTGCCGGAAAGAATGCCGGACAGATCGTTCTGCAACGCGGCCATCAGATCCGCCAGAGGTCCGGTCACCGTCTCGTCGATGGCGGTGAAGGGGAGCTGGCCGTTGTAGTCGTACACCAGGATGTTCGTTCCGAATGCACCTGCAAAACCCGTGATCAGGTCCTGCATGAACGCGTATTCCTCGGTGGTCCGCGGACGGACCATGTAGCGCGCAACCTGGATGCTGACCGACTCGCTGACTTCCTCGAGCTCACCGGTCTTCATCTCCGCAAAGACATACCGCGACACCACCGAATACAGTCCTGCGGTCAGCACGGCGCACAGGAGCACGGAAAGAAGAACCAGCAGGATCGTCCTGCGGAGGTACAGGCTTTTGAACATCCGGCCCCTCAGCCCTTGGACCGGCCGGCCATCTCGAACTTGTAGCCGACCCCGTATACCGTGTACAGCCCCCAAGGGCTGCCGTCGGGACAGATTTTCTGCCGGATCCTCTTGATGTGCGTGTCCACCGTGCGGGTGTCCCCGAAGTAGTCGTAGCCCCAGACCTTGGACAGTATCTGTTCACGGTCCATGACCTGGCCCGGATGGGAAGCCAGCAGATGGAGGATTTCGACCTCTTTCGGCGTGCAGGCGACCGGATGGCCGTCGATCCGGACCTGGTAGTTGTCGAGATTGATCTCCAGCCCCTCGAAACGAAGCACCGAACCGGACTCCGCGGGTTCCGCGATCCTCCGCAGGACCGCCTTGATGCGGGCGATGACTTCGCGCGGACTGAACGGCTTGACGATATAGTCGTCCGCGCCGAGTTCCAGTCCGACGACCCGATCGATCTCTTCGCCTTTTGCGGTCAGCATGATGATCGGCAGTTTGCTTGTGCGGCGGATCTCGCGGCAGACGTCCGCGCCGTTCATCCGAGGCATCATGAGGTCGAGAACGACGAGGTCGGGATGGTCGGACTCGATGCGCTCCAGCGCGGCGATCCCGTCAAAGGCGGAGACATGCGTGAAGTTCTCCGCATCGAGATACAAGCCCAGGGATTCGTGCACGACCGGATCGTCATCACAGATCAGGATGTGGAATGAACGCGGCATATCAGGC
>JAGOFF010000002.1 GCA_017997315.1 Clostridia bacterium | reverse complement strand
AATGGCACCCAGATCGTCCATCAGCACCTGCAGTTCCGTATTCATCTGATCGGTTTCCATTGCGATGGAAACATCCGCAAGTCCGTTCAGGGGAAAATTCTGGTTGATGGTCAGGATGTTCCCCTGGGCCTGTGCGATCCGGTTGATGATGCCCGACAGGATTCCCGGGAAGTTCTCGACCGCGAAAAGCAGCGTGACCACCCGGTTGCGGTTGCTTTCATAGAACGGGAGAACCGCGTCCTTGTACTTGTAGTACGCGCTGCGGCTGAGTCCGACCATCCGTACGGCTTCATTGACCGACTCCGCCTTGCCGGCGTCAAGCAACCGCTTGACCTGCATGACTTTGACAAACACATCAGGCAGGACATCCGCCTTGATCAAGAGAAACTCGCTGTTCATGGAGCCCTCCGGGAATTTCAGCGTGCAATCGGTGTGTGCATCTGTCGCGGACAAAAGTCCATCCGAAAGAATATACCATGCGGGAATGAACGGGTCAACCCATGGAAGGGCTGCCGGGAGGATCCGTTGGATCCAGATCGACCGGGAACTCGCCGGCGGCCAGGATCCGCCGGATACGCAGTTCGCCGGCCTGTACCGTGAGGATGAGAAAACCTGCACCCGGCAAGCGGCCAAATCCGAAACCCGCGCCAGGATTGAGCAACGTCACCGACCGTCCCGAAGGTGTACGCCGCCGTTCCACCGAAAACCGGTGGGTGTGCCCGAACAGGACGACATCCGCGGCGCAGGCGTCCGCCAATGCAGGGAGCGCCCGCAGTCCGGACTTGACCTGCTGGATATGCCCATGGACACCGGCAAAACGCATGCCTCCCGCCTCGAAAACGGTCCGGTCCGGCAGAAAGGCATTGCGGATGTCCCGGTTCCCCGCCACTGCAAGCACCCGAACATGTTTTTCAATCGAGTCCGGCCAGCGGGGATCTTCCGTGTCCCCCAGATGGACCACTCCCTGGATCTCTCCCGCGGCGGCCATTTCCGCAATGACCGCGACAGCCGTCCCGTCGCTATGCGTGTCGGACAAAACCGCGAAAGCGACCTTCACGGAGGGATCGATCGGCCCGATCTGTTCAGGCATGGACACCGGTTTCCTGACGCAGGCGCTCGGCCATGGCGCGCAAGGCGAGCCCGCGATGGCTGATGGCATGTTTCTGCGCCGGGTCCATTTCGGCGGTGGTGCATCCGAACGCCGGTACGTAGAAGACCGGATCATAACCGAATCCGTTGCTCCCGCGCATGTCCCGTAGAATGCGCCCGCGGCACTCGCCGTGCGTCGTGAAGCAGGAGCCGTCCGGGCGGCAGACCGCGACCGCGCAATGGAAAGAGGCGTCCCAGCGGTCCGGGTCCACGTCCCGGAGCATGGACCACAGCAGGGCGATCTTTTCCGGGTAACCAGCCTGTTCGCCCGCAAACCGTGCGCTGTAGATCCCCGGCGCCCCGCCCAGCGCATCCACCGCCAGTCCGGAATCGTCCGCCATGACATACCCGCCGGTCACCGCATGCACCGCGCGTGCCTTGATCAGCGCGTTCTCTTCGAATGTCGTTCCGTTCTCCTCGATCGTCCCGGAAAAGCCGGCGTCGCGCAGAGTCCGGATCTCAAACGGGAAACCGGCCAGGATCTCCCGGATCTCCTTTAACTTGTCCCGGTTCCCGGTCGCCAGGATGAACGGTGTACGATGTGTCATGTCAGCCTCCTCCAGGAAGGGGGATACCCGTTTTTCAGCGATCCCCTGCCCTCGTTCCGGCCCCAGCCGAGCGGATGCCGGCCGATGAACACCGGAACCGGGCCGGTCGGGATCCGATCGGAGGGGTCCAGCGCGACGGTCTCCCCCCGCAGATAGCGGAGGATCCGTTCATCCCCGGGCTCCAGATCCAGGCATCCGTCCATCTCGTCCCGCCGCATCGTCAGCAGCCACGAATGCGAAGGCTCGAACCGCATGGCCTTTGTTCCATGGCGCCAGGTACCGATATACAGCCCCTGCTTGAGGACGCGCAGTCCGTCGAGGACGGGCGGGGTCTCCGGAAGCCAATGGATGTGACGATCCCCTGCGGCGCCGGAATCCGCACGGGATGTGCCGGCTTTCGACCAGGCTCCCGCGGCGTCCGGCTGACGGAGCCGTCCCGTTTCCGTCAGCCGGACGCCGGCGGATTCCAGCGCGCCGACGGGATCCGCCGACGATGCCGTCCCCGACACCCGGGTTTCCTCCTGGCCCGGGTGGCCACCCTTTCGAAGAACCGCGCAGAAATGACCTTCCCCGACGGCGCGATGCGGCCATATGCGGGCGGTACGCGCGGCATCCGCGGGGGACAGGCCGCCCGGCAGGCTGATTCCGGGCGACATGCCTGCCGCGGCCGGATGCGGTAGGACCTCGTATCCGGGATGGCTTGCCATGAACCGGGCGACGGAGCCTTCATCCTCCTCATGCGAGAACGTGCAGGTCGAGTACACCAGCACACCGCCCGACCGGAGCAGCCGATCCGCCTCGTGCAGGATGTCGTCCTGCATGACGGTACACCGAGCGGGGCCGAAACGGTCCCAGCCCGAGACCGCGCGGCCGTCCCGGCGGAACATGCCCTCCCCGGAACACGGGGCGTCCACGAGCACACGGTCGAATCCGCCCGGGAACCGGTCGGCGATCCTCCCGGGGGATTCGTTGAGGACGACCGCGTTGGTGACGCCGTGGAGTTCGAGGTTGCGGATGAGCACCCGCGCGCGGTCGGGATGGATGTCGTTGCAGAAAAGCAGTCCCTTGCCCTGCATGCTTTCCGCTATGCGGGTCGACTTGCCTCCCGGAGCTGCGCACAGATCCATGACCCGCTCTCCCGGACGGGCGTCAAGCGCTTCGGCAGGCAGCATCGCGCTGGGCTCCTGCAGATAGAACAGTCCCGCGTGGTGGAAAGGATGGCGGCCGGGCGCGGAAGACGGAGGAAGGCCGGGCGGCAGAACGAATCCGCTCGCGCTCCATGGAACCGGATCGCAGCCGTCCAGGCCCATCGCGTCAAGCAGCTCCGCCATGCGGGGACGGTCAAGCCCTTTGAGGAGATTCCCGCGGATGCCCGTAACGGCGGGAGCGGAGAACGAGTCGACGAATGCCTCCCACTCCCCGCCCATCCCGCTGTCGTCCAGCTGACGGTGCAGGGAGGCTAGAAAGCGTTCCGGCAGTTTTGCGGCCGATCCGGGCATGCGCGGAGGAAAGGCTACATGCGCTCGGCGACTTCGATGCCGAGCAGCCAGGTCCCCGTCCGGATCGCGGACGACACCGCCTCGCACAGCGCAAGCCTTGCGGTGACCAGGTCCGGATCGCCGGCGGACAGAATCGAGTACTGGTTGTAGTACTTGTTGAACAGCCGGGCCAGTCCGCCGATCTGCCGGGTGAGCTGGAACGGTTCATATTCGGCGGCGGCCCGGCGGACCGCGTCTCCGAATCCGTCGAGCTGGCGTGCGATCTCGAACTCTTCGGGCAGGTCGAGCCGGAGAAGCTGGGCGTCCGATACCCCGGCCGGATCCGTTCCCGCCTCGAGCGCCTTGCGCAGGATGCTCCGGATGCGGGCATAGGTATACATCACGTACGGCGCGGTGTCCCCTTCAAAGTCCAGCATGTCCTCCCAGGAGAACACGATGTCGCGCTCGCGGCCGTTCCGGAGATAGGTGTAGATCACCGCGCCGATACCGACCTTTTCCGCGATCGCCCGCATCTCCGCGTCGTCCATTCCGGTTCCGCGCTGTTCCGAGTTCCGGACAATGATCTCGTAGGTCTTGGCCACGGCCTGGTCGAGCAGGTCTTCGAGCAGGATGACGTTCCCTTCGCGAGTGGAGAATTTCGCGTCCGCGAACCGGAGAAGCCCGAATCCGATGTGCACGCAATCGTCCGCGAATACGAATCCGGCCTTCCGCAGGACGGCGAACACCTGACGGAAATGCAGCGCCTGCGGGGTCCCGACCACATAGATGTTTTTATGGAAATGGAATTCGCGCATCCGATAGAGCGCCGCGGCGATGTCCCGCGAGGCATAGATGGTCGTGCCGTCGGACTTGAGGACGATGCAGGGCGGCATGCCCTCCTCGTCCAGCCGGACCACCATCGCGCCCTGGCTTTCCTCGAGCAGTCCCTTTTCGCGCAGCATGTCCACGACCGCGGGGATCTGGTCGCTGTAGAAGCTCTCCCCGTTGTAGTTGTCAAACGTGACCCCGAGCCGCCGGTACAGGCGCTCGAACTCCCGCAGGCTGAGATCCTTGAAGCGCTGCCAGATCGAAACCTCGCGTTCCGATCCCTCCTCGAGACGCCGGAAGTACATCCGGCCTTCGTCCTCGAGTTCCGGGTGTTCTTCCGCCTCCTTGTGGAACTTGACGTAGATACGGAACAGTTCGTCGATCGGAGCGGCCTCGAGCGCGGCCTCGTCCCCCCACCGCAGGTAGGCCGATATCAGCTTTCCGAACTGCGTTCCGTAATCCCCCAGGTGGTTCATCCGGATCACGGGGTATCCGAGATGCGCATAGATGCGCGACAGGCTGTGCCCGATGACGGTCGTGAACGCATGCCCGACATGGAACGGCTTGGCGATGTTGGGCGACGAGTACTCCAGGACGACCGGCTTGCCGCGCCCTTCGTCGGAGCACCCGAGGTTCGGTCCCGCTTCCAGCGCGCTCCGGACGACGCCGGCGGTATAGGCACCCTGGCGGAGGAAGAAATTCACGTACCCCCCGATCGCCTCGATCCGGTCCAGGGACGGCGGCAGGTTCCCCTCCGCGGCGGCGCGGCCGGCGATGTCGGCCGCGATCGCGGGCGGCGCCTTGCGCATCGCCTTGGAAAGCTTGAAGCACGGGAGCGCGTAATCGCCCATACCGGCGGGCGGGATCTCGAGCGCCGGGTTCAGCTGTTCTTCCGGCAACCCGGTCAGGTGTGCGAGCAGTTCAATGATGTCGTTTCTGGCATCCATCAGTAGATTTTCCCTTCCGGCAGTCCGGACGATATTTCGTCCGCCAGTTCATACAGCCAGCCAAACCGTTCCGCGATGCGCAGGATCGTGAACTTGGGTCGGACCTCCTTGGCGAACGCAATCGCGTCATGGGTTTCGCCGACCGTGTAGCCGAGTTGGTCGGGCCGCACCGGTCCGCCGATGGACAGGATCCGGTCCCGGATCTCGGGCAGCAGCGTGCCAAACGCCGCGACCGCCTTGTATCCGTAGTCATCCATCGCACGGGCGATGCGGCGCTTCTGCTCCTCCCATACCGCGCCGGAAGGCGGGACGGATTCATTGATGGAGATGGCGTTGTCCGCAAGCTTGCCGTACACGCGGCGGACTTCCCGTTCCCAGGAGGCGGCGTCCAGCGTCGCGCGCTGCGCGGGCATTCCCCCGCCGAACATTTTCCCGTACATATACATCGTGATCAGCGTTCCGATTCCGACCTTGTCGCCGTGCAGGCTCCCATGACGGCCCTTCTGGATGTCATTGATCTCCAGCAGATGCGAGATGTGGTGCTCGCCGCCGGAGGCCGGACGGGAGTTCCCCATGAGCTGCATCGCGACGCCGGTGAGCGCGAGCGCGCCCATGAGCCGCCCGTACGCGGCAGGTTCCCTCGCGGACAATCCGTCCGTCAGCGGCAGACATTCGTCCAGCGCCTTTGCGATCATCAGGGAGATGAGCGGGCAATACTCTTCGCCCTCGACGTCCCTGGCGAGCTTCCAGTCGAGCTGCGCGACGAACTTGGCCATGACGTCGCCGTAGCCGGCAGCGCTCATCTTCGCGGGGGCGTCCAGGAGGACTCCGGTATCCGCGAATATGGCCCTCGGGGCGACGCCGGTGTAGGTGATCTTGAATCCGTCGACGATGACAGGCGTGCTGGTGGACGCGTAGCCGTCCACCGAAGCGGCCGTCCCGACGGACACAAACGGCACACCGGTGCGGAGCGAGGTGTAGCGCACCGTGTCCGTGATGCATCCGCTGCCGCAGGAGACGAGGAATCCCGGGTTGCCGACCATCGCCAGCAGGACGCGCCCGATGGCGAACGAGTCCGCATGGAGGTCGTCCCGGTGGAAAATAAAGGGTTCAGGATCATACGGGGTCAAACCCGCCAGCAGCCGTTCCCCGCAGGCGGCATAGGTGTTGTCGTCAAAAACGACCAGCGGCCTGCCGGTGAGCCCGAGCGGCGCCATCCGGTCCGCAAGGCTCGAAAACAGATCGGGACCGATGTCGAGGATGCGGGTTTCCGCATGATGCGTACGGCCGCAGGACGGGCAGACAAAGGTCTTGCCGAGGACCTCCGCGATGATTTCATCCGATCGCATGCCCTTCCATTGCTCGAGATCCGGTTGATATGCCATACCGTTGTCCTTCTTTCTTGCCGCTGTACGCTGGTTCGTTGCCGGGTTAAGACATGATATCACGTCCGGCATGCGGATGGCGCGTCGCCGCTTCCGGCGTCCATGAGACGGAACCGGCCGGTTCAGCCCGTTGTCTTCATGCATCGGACCGATCCGGGTCAGGGTGAGCGTCGGCCATCCATATGCCGGGATTCCATGGAGCGCCGCTCACTTCTCCCTCGGATCGATCGAGATCGTGATCTCGTCCCGGGCGATGTTGAACGGACCCGGCATGCGGTATCCTTCCATACAGGTCCCGAAATAATCGGTCCGTACCTTCGCATAGGGTTCGACCGTCGGCATGGAACTGTAGCCTGACGTCTCACGGTCGTCCCAGAAGATGCGCTTCTTGTCAGGGCGGATCGTCATCGTCAGATGATCCGTGTCCACGCTCAGCCTGAAGGCGGCGTACCCGCCATGCGGATCCTGCCGCTCAAAGCGCTGCCAGGCTGCCAGGTCAAGCTGCTCCGTCGGTGCCGGATAATTCAGGACAAGGAATCCCTGCGGCATCTTCGAAAAGAAGTTGCCGTCGAACCGGTTGTCGTGGGTCGGCAGACGAATCGCTCCGCCCCGGCAATCGTAGAAAACATTGTTGAGCACGGTGGAGTTCCTTGACGTGCCCCCCCGGCCCAGTGTCATCCGGCCTCGAATGACGTTCTGGCTGTAACCGTAGCCGGCGATGTTCGCGATCAGGTTGTTGACGATGGACATATCGTCGGTTCCATCGCCGCGAAGGGCATCGCCGTCCGGCGCCGTGTCGTCGTTCAAAGCGAAAGGATCGTTCCAGGAGGTGGAATCGATCGTGATGGACTTCATGCGTTTTTGCGGTACCGTAAAATGGGTCGCGTTCCAGAAAATATTGTTGTCTATCAACAACTCTCCACCCCGGCAGCACTCCATATAGACCATCGAATGCGGACCGTTGATGTTCATGCACAGATTCTGTGTTATGCGGTCATTGTGATTGCCCACATCCAGCCAGATCCCGTCGCAGCCTTCGCAATCCCGGAAGATGTTGCGGCGGAACAGGCTGTCGATGCAGCGATGGAACTTCAAGCCGGCTGATTCCCAGGCATACTCCATGCGTTGCCATCCGATGCGTGCAACCAGATTGTCCTCCACCAGCATATGGGTCGCACCCAAGCCGGCAATGCCGCACACTCCGCAGTCGTAGATCCTGTTGCGCCGCAGCACGGAGTGGCCTGTCTGCCGCTCCGTGTTTTTCTTGTAGCCCCAATCCACTTCGCCGACATCCACTCCGAGTGCATTGGCGTACTGTACCGTACAGTCTTCGATGATCCAATGATGCCCGCGGTGACAGGAAAGCGCGCCGCGCTGCGGAACCGGAGCGCCGTTCGCGGCGTGAAGAAAGGTCAGTCCCTTGACCTTGATATAGTTGCAGAAAGGCTGTTCGGGAGAAAAACACTGCTCGCGGCAGGATATCTCCACCAGGTGTCCGTCCGGCGAACCGTTGTCAGGCATGCGGAAATGGATGGTCAATCCGTTTTCTTCCACCCAGTAGGTGCCGGGATCGTTCTGCATGAGTTTATACAGCTGGACCTGGCGGAGCGGGCTGCCGTCCACGTATATCGCGCCGCGTCGAAGGAAATACGGGATCAGGCTGGACTTCTGTTCCACCCGGGTGTAGCGGAGCCACTGTTTTTCATGGATGCAGTTGTCGATGCCAAACGGATTATACCCTTTGAATTTTTCTATATCGATTCTATGCTCCCAGATCACGGGTTCCGTTCCGTCGTCATCGTCTTCGATAGCATATTCCGTGCTGCGGGTGAAAGCCGTCGCCACTTCGGAAGCTTTGATCACGACCTCGCCGTCGCCTGCCGCCTCATAGACGATCATTCGTGAAGCGTCCGAACCGCCCATTGCCGGGCGGACACACTCCCGGTACGTCCCGCCGTGGATCAAAACCCTTGTTCCGGGCACCGCGACCGCAGCGGCGGCATTGATTGTGGAAAAAGGAGACCCGGCGGATCCGTCTCCCGACGCATCCGTTCCATTTTCCGCACGTACGTGCAACGTCCGGTCCAGCAACAGTTCCTCTTCCCAGAATTCAAAACCGTTTCCGTCAGGTAGAATGGCCGTCAAATCCATCTTCACTCTGCAATCCTCCGTCTGTGTCCCGCTCCGATCGGTATATGCAAGGTTTGGCGGATGTCCGTCGGGATGAATCCTGCAGCCGGAAAATGACGGGCCGGAAACGACGACGGGCACGGGTTCGCATGGAAAGAAAAGACAAGGATTCTGTGTCTCCGCACAAACCTCTCACGGACCATTCTCTCACGCGGCAGAGCAAAGTCAACGGGAATGCGGCTTCCGGCCGATCGCCAGGAGGATCCCGTAGAGGATCGCCTGGAGGCGGGGCGGGCACCCGGGAACGTACACATCCACAGGCACCAACCGGTCGATGCCGTCCGCGGTCGCGTAGCTCCCCCGGAAGATCCCTCCGCTGCAGGCGCAGGCGCCGACCGCGACGACCCACTTCGGATCCGGGGCGGCGTTGTAGGTCTTGATCAGCGCTTCCTGCATGTTCCGGGTTCCGGCTCCGGTCACCAGCAGCAGGTCGGCGTGGCGCGGAGACGCGACGAACTGGATCCCCAGCCGTTCGAGGTCGTTGAAGGGATTGTTGAGCGCGTTGGTTTCGTAGTCGCATCCGTTGCACGAGCCGGCGTCGACCTCACGGATCCGGAGACTTCTCCGGAACCGGCGGGCCGCCTTTTTCCGGATCTGTTCCTGAAGCGCTTCGCAGGAGATCGGTGGGATGTCGCCGGGATGGACGACGATCGGGGACGCGCGCAGCGTGTTCCGGGCTCCCGATGCCAGCTCGAACTCCGTTGTCGTCACGACGGCGCCGGCGGGACAGACCTCCTCGCAAAGGCCGCAAAATATGCATTCGTCATAGTTGATCCCGGCTTTCCGGTCGCCTCCGTCCAGGACGATCGCCTGGGAAGGGCATCGCGCGGCGCACTCGCCGCACCGGGTGCAGCGTTCGGCGTCGATCACGGTCCTGCCCGCGAACCGGCGGGTGTCCATCGGTTTGCGGGGGTATCCCTGCGTCAGTCGGGGGGTTCCGAAGAGCTTTTTGATGACTTTGAGCATGTCCGCCCTTTCTTTACAGGTCGTTGCCCGCGTACGACAGGTTGAAGCTTTTGTTGATGAGCGGAAAATCCGGCACGATGTTTCCCCGGACCGCCTGGGTCAGCGCGGGCCAGTTGCAGAACGAAGCGGTCCGGATCTTGTACCTGGAAAGGGTGCCGTTCCCGCCTGTCATGACCCAGTGGACGGTTTCTCCGCGCGGGGATTCGACCAGCCCGAACGCGGACGCACCGGCCGGCACGGAGCCGATGGGTTCATAGACCCCGCCGGGCGGCAGCCTGCGGAGTGCTTCGTCCATCAGCCCGAGTGACGAGACGCACTCCGCCATCTTGACGCGTATGCGGCTGTCCACATCGCCCAGACCGCCGGGCGGAACCTGGAACTCGAGCGCTCCGTATGCCGCATACGGGAAGTCTTTCCGGGTGTCGGCCGGAATGCCGGACGCGCGGGCCGCGGGACCGACCGCATGCAGGTCGGACGCGGTTTCACGATCGAGGATCCCGGTGTTTTCAGTACGGTCCGCGAACATGCTGTTTGCGAGGACCATTTCGACCGTATCCCCCAGCTCCCTCCGGAATCTCTCGATCTGTCGGGCCACCGACTCTTCCCTGCCCGCCAGGAAGTCGCGGTGTACGCCGCCCAGCCGGTTGACGCTCCGCAGGAAACGCCGTCCGCAGAGCTCGTCCGCAAGCTGGTACGCCCAGCCACGCATTTTCCGGAACTGGGACACCGCGAATCCGTACCCGGTGTCCAGGCAGACACCGGCCAGATCGCCCAGATGGCTGGTCAGCCGTTCCAGCTCCGCAAACACCACCCGCGTGAAAAGCGCCCGTTCCGGGACCGGAACACCGGCGATCGCTTCGACCGCCTGGCAGTACGCCAGGGAGTTGGCGAACGTCTCGTCGCCGGAAATCCGTTCCGAGACATACAGTCCCTGCTCGACGCTTTTCCCCGCGCACAGTTTCTCGATCCCCTTGTGGACATAGTACAGCCGCGCTTCCAGATGGATGATGGGCTCGCCTGCGACGCTGAACCGGAAATGCCCCGGTTCGATGATGCCCGCATGGACCGGGCCTACAGGGATTTCAAACACCCCTTCGCCCTCGACGCGCCGGAACGGCTCCTCCGCCTGTGCGCGGGCCGGACGCCGCGCCGCGTCGAAGTCCTCGCGCAGCGGGTACTCGCCGGCCGGCCAGTATCCGTGCAGGATCATCCGCCGGGGATCCGGGTGCCCGGACATCCGGATCCCGAACAGGTCCTGGATCTCCCGTTCGTAGAGCGCGGCGGCAGGCACGTCGTCGCTGATGGAACAGATTTCGGACGATTCCGGCGGCACAGCCGTACGGAATGTCAGCAGACGTCCCGCCTCCCGGTCCGAAAAAACATAATAGACCGCAAACGCATCGCACCGGCTCCGTTCATCGGAAGCAAACAGCATCGCGAGCGGCAGCCCCATCGTGCGGTGGACATGCCGCGCAACGGCCTGCATGCCCTCCCCCGCCGCCTCGAACCGGATCTCCCGGCTGTCGGACGGATTCACATGTCCGTCCGTCAGGATCCCTTCGGGAAAAGCCGACTCCAGCCTGCGGATGCATTCCTGTACGTTCATGGTCTGACTCCCAAGACCAGGACCGACGCCTGGTTCACCCATGCCGCGAAATGTTCCGGCACCAGCAGTCCTGTGACCGCCACGACCGCAAGCAGCGTCAGCACGACCGCGGCGCCGGCCTTGTTGCCCTCCCCCGGTTCCATCCCCTCCGGGCGCGGCCCGAAAAACATCCGGAACAGATTGGCGGCGATCCCTGCGAAAACCACAGCCAGCAGGATCGCCAGGACCGTGCCCAGCCATACCTGGCGCCCCTGGAAGATCGAAGCCAGGATGGCGAACTCACTGGCGAACACGCTGAACGGCGGCGTCCCGGCGATGGCGAACAGTCCGAGGAGGAACACCGCGCCCGACACCGGCAGGACCCGCAGGAGTCCCCGGACCCGTCGGATGAGTTTGGTGCCGTATTTGAGCTGGACGGAGCCGGACGTCAGGAAAAGCATGGACTTGGTCAGCGAATGGTTGACCATGTGGAACAGCGCCCCGAACACCGACAACGGCGTAAAGATCCCGATCGCGATCGCGATGATGCCCATATGCTCGATGCTGCTGTAGGCGAGCAGCCTCTTGTAGTCTTTCTGCGTCAGGATGAACACCGCCGCGATCCCGACCGACAGAAGCCCGAATCCGATCAGGAGCCGTCCTGCGAAACGGGTGTCCCCGAGTGCCCGGTTGACGATCCCGAGCGTTCGGAGAATGGCGTACATGGCGCTGTTGAGAAGCACGCCGGAAAGCAGCGCGCTGACCGGGGACGGCGCCTGGCTGTGCGCGTCCGGCAGCCAGGTGTGCATCGGCGCGAGGCCGGCCTTGGTGCCGAACCCGGCCAGGATGAACAGGAACGCCAGCCGGACAGTCGGCTGGTCGAGGGACGCCGCGTTTTCCATCAGCGCCGTGAAGTCAAGAATGCGCGTGCCGTCCAGAAGTCCGCCCGACGAAAGGTGCAGCAGGATGATGCCGAGCATGGCGACCGCGATGCCCACCGAACAGATGACCACATATTTCCAGGCCGCTTCGACCGCGTTCCGGTCGTTCCGGAGCCCGACGAGGAACGCGGACGCCAGCGTCGTGGCTTCGATCGCGATCCAGAGCACGCCCATGTTGCGGACCGTAAGGGCCAGCACCATCGAAAAGACGAACAGGTGTGTAAGCAGGCAGCAGAAACGGAGCCGGCCTGCGGTGATCTCACCGTGCCGGATCTCCTCGTTGCAGTAGCCGACCGCATAGATGGAAGCCAGCAGCGAGACGACCGCGACGATGTCGAGGACCAGCACGCTCAGGGCGTCCGCGTAGAACAGCCCGCCGAGTGTGCCGTAGGAGAGCGGCCCGTCCCGGAGGACCATAGCCGTCACCCAGGCGGCCGCAAGGACCAGCAGCGCGGATGCCGCCACGGAGACCGCATGGCAGGTCTTCGCGCGTTTCGCGGGGAACGTCAGCAACGCGCCCGCGATGGGGATGATCCAAAGCAAGTAACCCATCGATCTATCCTTTGAGCTTGTTCAGCCGGTCGATATTGATCGAGTCGAACCGTTCACTGATCCTGAAAACCATGACGCCCATGATCAGGACCGCCGTGACCAGGTCGACAAAGATCCCCAGGTCGACGATCAGGGGCATTCCCCGGGTTGCGGCGACCGCGGTCGTGAACAGGCCGTTCTCCACCACCAGGAATCCGATGATCTGTCCAATCGCCTTCTTCCGGCTGATCATGAAGAACACGCCGATCAGAACCAGCGAAACCGCGTTGGCGATCCGGACCCCGGTACCTTCCGGCAGTCCCGACAACCCCTGCAGCGCGAAGTGCGCGAAACCAGCCAGAGCGGCCCCGGCGAGCACAAGCACGGGGATGTTCCAGATGAAATCTTTCTCCGTACGGTCCCCGACATCCGAATAGGTGCGGGTCAGCAGGCGCGGAATCCAGAAAACCTTGAGGACGAGGATCAGCAGGCAGACGATCAGCACGTCGATCCGTCCGGAATCCCGGAACTCGCGCACTCCCATGATCCCCACCATCCCCGCGATCAGCAGGGACTGGAGACGGAACGCGCGCAGATAGGCGCGGAAGCGCTTTCCTGCGGTCATCAGCAGCGCGGACAGCAGGAGGAGGACCGAGAGGATGTCTTGCAGTTCAAACATAGCCGCCTCCCAGGATGAAATGCAGAAGGAAGCCGAAAAAGGACAGGATGAACGCAAGCGACGCCAGGTTCGGCACACTGAACAGCCGGACCTTGACGGTCGCGGACTCGATCGCGCCGACCAGTGCCGCAAGCAGGATGGTCTTGCCGGCAAACAGCGCCAGCGAAAGCGCGAGCCCGGCCAGTCCGCCCGCGGTGACGAGCCCGTCGTGCGGCAGCAGCAGATTGCCGGCCAGCGCGATGAGGACGAGCTGCTTGACCGACGCGGCGTATTCCATCAGAGCCAGGTCGCGTCCGGAATACTCGAGCACCATGGCCTCATGGATCATCGTCAGTTCCAGGTGGGTCGACGGATCGTCGAACGGCAGGCGGCAGGACTCGGCCAGGATGATGATCAGGAACGCGGCGAATACCAGGACCAGAGCGGGCCGGGCCATCGGGAAGCCCGCGGCGCCGGCCATGGCCCGCATCATCCCGGAAACCGACGTCGTGCCGCCGATGAGTCCCACCGTGAGAAGCGATACCAGGATGGACGGCTCGATCAGCGCGGAGACCATGGCCTCCCGGCTCGCGCCCATCCCGCCGAACGTACCGGCCGTATCCAGCGCGGACAGCATGAGGAAGAACCGTCCCAGCGCCAGGAGGGACACCATCGCGATGGCATCCCCTGCGAACGCGGCGGCGGAGAGACGCGTGGAAACCGGGACCAGCAGCGCCGCCGCCAGCGTGGAGGAAAAAACGATCCACGGGGTGGCGCGGAAGATCCAGGAAGCGGTGTCCGAAACGACCGTCCCCTTTCGGAAGAGCTTGACCAAATCGAAATACTGCTGCAGGACCGGCGCGCCCTTTCTTTTCTGGACAAACGCCTTCACCTTGCCGATGATCCCGCCCAGCAGCGGGGCAAGGGCAAGCACCGCGACAGCCTGTATGGCCAGAGATCCCGTCGTGTTCATCATCCCCGCACCTCAAGCCACCAGGTTGTAGGCCATCAGGAGAAGAACGACGGCCAGGATGTACAGCAGGTAAGTCTGGATCCTGCCGGTCTGTACGCGCATCTTGGTTTTCTTCGAGAATGTCCGGAGCATTCTGTGCAGGGGGATGTAGATCCGCGTCTCGAACACGTTCTCCATCGTCGTTCGGTACTCGATGGATTCCGGATGGTAGGGGCGCCCGCCGGAAAGCCGTGTGGTCCTGCGGGGGCGGAACAGCAGCCGGAAGACAATCCGGACCGGCTTGGAAAACCCGGTCGCGCTGTACTGCATCCGCTCGTCCAGCCCTTTGAATCCGCAATCCCAGGTGCCGTGCCTCCGCTCGACCCTCGGGCCGCCGACGGCCCGGATCCACACGAGCGCCAGCGCTGCGATCCCGAGAGCCATCGCCAGCAAAACCGCCGGAGAGAATCCGTCTCCGGTCCCGACGGCCGGCTGCAGGAACGACAGGAGATCCCCTCCCGGAACAGCCTCCGCCGGCTGGCCGGCCAGAGCACCGGCCACACGGCCGGCAAGGCGTACGAGTACGGACGGGAACACACCGGCCAACAGGCAGAGGGCCACAAGCAGCCCGGTCCCTGCGATCATGGCGACAGGCGCTTCACGGGCATGCTCCGCCGACTCGCTCCGGGGACGTCCCAGGAAAGCGATCCCGTACATTTTCACGTACACGGCCATGGCCAGGGCACCGGCCAGGGCCAGCGCCGATACCGACAGCATCGCAAGAATCCGGATCTCCGTCCGGGCGCCGCCGAGAACCGCGAACAAGGACTGGAACGTCAGCCACTCTCCGGTAAATCCGTTGAACGGAATCAATGCCGCGGCGGACAGGCAGGCGCCCAACGCCAGCACAGCGGTATACGGCATCCGCCGCACCAGACCGCCCATCCGCTCCAGGTCCTTGGTGTGCGTCGCGTGGTGGATCGAGCCGGCACCGAGGAATAACGCGCCTTTGAACAATGCATGGTTGAACGTATGCACCAGCGAGGCGGTCATTGCGAACGCGGCGACCGCACGATGTCCGGCAGCCTGCGCGATGAACGAGGTCCCGAGTCCGATCAGGATGATCCCGATGTTCTCGATGCTGCTGTAGGCAAGCAACCGCTTGATGTTGGTCTCCGCGAATGCGTAGGCGACACCGGTCACCGCGGAGACCGCGCCGATCACAAGCAGGGCCACACCCCACCAGGTGTCTTCGACGCCCAGGACGCCGGCCGCAAACCGGATGAGTCCGTAGACCGCGGTTTTGAGCATGATGCCGGACATGAGCGCGGACACGTTGCTGGGTGCGGCGGGATGCGCCCGGGGGAGCCAGATGTGCAGCGGGACCGCGCCCGCCTTGACCCCGAAGCCGGCGAGGAATAGAACGAAGGCCAGGTTGCGCGCCCATTCCGGGAGCGCGGCCGCACTGTCGCGCAGACTCAGCGAATCCGTGTAGCCGTAGATCAGCAGGAAACCCGACAGCAGCAGAGCGGCCCCGACGTGCGTCATCACGATATACAGGAAGCCGGCTTTCCGGTTTTCTTCGTGTTCGGATTCATACACCACGAGAAAGAAAGACAACAGAGACATGGCTTCCCAGGATAGGTAGAACACCGCCATGTTGTCCGAAGTCAGCACCAGCACCAAAGAAACTAGGAACAACGCGTATAATCCGTTGATAAGGCCGGTGTTCCCCTTGGTGAAGTACCGCGGCACATAGCCGATCGAATACAGGGAGACGCAGAACGCCACGACGGACAACGCCAGCAGGAACCATGCGGACAATCCGTCCAGCCTGAATTCCAGCGCGAACGGCAGGACTCCGGCTTGCGTCCGGAGACGCAGTACGGAAGCGCTCCCGCCCAGCAGCGCAATAACCGCCGCTGAGCCGGCTGCGGCGGAACCCGCCATGCAGAGTGCGTGCGTCAGAAGGTTCCCTGTCCGCTGGCGCCGAAAGAACACCACCGCGGCGACCGACGCGGAAGCAAACAGAATCAAGGCGGCTAGACACAATGTCTGGGCGTTGAAGCAGTCGGACAACAAGATCAGCCTCCGGGACTTACTCTTTGTTTTTGACCGCAACCCATTTTACACGCATTTTAGTCGTGTGCACGCCTGGATTTTAAAACGATCCCTTAACGGGACAATCCGGCTCAGGTGTTGACGGAACGCCACCACGCGCGATGGTTCGCCTGCAGCTCCGCGGGGGTCGGCATCCGGTACAGGATCAGTCCGTCCTGCGAGTTCCCGACATAGACTCCGTTCTTCACGACACGGAAGGAATAGTTGTTCAGTCCGCCGAGGTCGAAGATCTTGGACGATACCGGCTTGGACATGACCTCCCGGAGGCATTGGCGCAGATGCTTGATGTTTTCATACGGCAGATCCCGGACCACACCGCCTTCCGGATCGGACGCCAGGTCGCCCAGGTCCATTTCGGTGAATGCGATCGCCGGCAAACCCGGAAAATCATCCCGGCGGCCCAGCATCAGGTCAAAGAAGTCCAGCGGGCCGAGCGGGCTGACGACCGCCGGCCGGACCGGCGCCAACTCCTGATAGAAATGCAGTCCGTCCGCGTTCTGCGTGGCGGGAGCCTTGGAAAGCCGGAGTGCACGGCCGTCCCGGGTGACGCAGTACAGATCCCCCATCGCGGAGGCCGGGACATGCTCGAGCACCCGGTATACCGAAATGTACACCGACGCCTTGGGCGATCCGTCCGCTCCCGGGACGCATCGCTCGATTCCTTTTTCGATCTGGAAGTACTCGTTTCGGAAACCGGGGTCGAGTTCGATGAACACCACCTGCCCGTTCGGCTTGTCGTGCTCACCGATCGCATAATACGAGGCGAATTCTTCGGGATTCAACATCGAGGCGATCAGGGCTTCCGGGATCATCGTCAGGTAAAGATGGCAGTTCATCCGGTGTCCTCCTTCCGAACACACTGAAATCGGCCGCGTCACCTGGAATCGGAATGGATACCCTCTATACGCTCAGTATACGGCATTCTGGAGAGTTCGGACGGGCCGGTGCCGCTTCATAGGCCAACAAACAGAGGGCCCGGGCACGCCTCGCTCATTGTCATATGCTGACAATGCGGGTGCAGTCAGGAGATGCCACCGTCAACCTGCTGCATGGCCGACACAATTCGATTCTTCCCGTTTCTTTTCGCGCTGTACAGGCAAGTATCCGCTGCATGGACAAGCCCATTGATCGTTTCATTCTTGTACTGACTGACGCCACCGCTGATTGTGATCCGCAGTCCGTCTCCAAAGGGATGCTCCGCAATAGCCTGTCTGATCCGCTCAGATACTTTTTCAGCGACCGGCAAGGCGGTGTTCGGGAAAACGACCATAAACTCTTCACCGCCGTATCTGCCGGCGACATCGGTTCCCCTGATGCCCTTCTTCAGGATGGACGCAACATCGACGAGTACCTGATCCCCACAGACATGCCCCATGCTGTCATTGACTTTCTTGAAATCATCGATATCAAAGACGGCAACGGACAGAGGGTTGCCGATCCGGTCTGCTTCAGCAATCTCTGCTTTCATGTGCTCGATCAACGCCCGATGGTTCTTGATTTTTGTCAGGCCGTCGATGGAAGACAACTCGGAAAGAATCCTGTTTTTGTGTTCCAGCTCCAGCTGTGTCTCTTTCTTCTCCGTGATATCGAATACGATACCGGCAAGAAATGCCGGCTTCCCGTTATCATCGAACTGCGTTTTTTTCCCGCGATCATAGTACCATTTGTATAATCCGTCTTTCGTCCGGATCCGGTATTCCGCTTCATATACCTCTGCCCTGCCATACAGATGATCGTACATTGCATCCATAGCAGTCCGCAGATCTTCCGGATGCAGTTTTTCAGTGAAAAACTGATAGGGAACATTCTCCGGGATCTCGTTTTTCTCATATCCGAGAGTCGTCACCTTGAGAGGGTTGAAGGTCACCTCATTGGTTTTTACATTCCAGTACCAGTGTCCCAGGTTACCTGTCCAGGCATACTCAAGTCTGACTTCCCGCTCTTTCTCGTTCAGCAGTTCCCGAGTCAACATCTCGAGGGAGTCGATGCGCTCCAGTAGCTGTTCTCTTATAAAATCCGAATAATCCATGTACAAACCTCCTCGCTATTCACACTTCCGAATGAACGATTTGGCGTAATCCGGGACATTCCGGGCTCCAGCGCGTTATTTTCCTATCAAGCGCAGGCGTTTCTGGTTCCAGTATAGGATAAACCGTCTTCAGCAGACAGGTTTGGCCGGTTCGAACCTGGTGCCGGAGTGCATGCCGGCGGATGCCTCGAGTCCCGCGGACAGCAAACAGGGGGCCGGCGGGCTCCCCTGTCTGTTGAACGCAGTGACTTGTTCCTTACGTGACCCTGACTAGATCACCTGCAGATATACGAGCGTCTGGTTGACGAGCTGATACGCGATCTCACCAAACGTGATCGGCCCAAAGAATGTCTGTACCTTTTTCCCCTCCAGTTCCCCGTACAGGAAGTTCAGTATGCAGTTGCAGGAGAACGTGGAGTCCGTATTGCCGGACAGCTTGTCGATCTGGGCTCTGAAAGCTTGTGAGTAATCAAGCACAGGGCTCGCCATCCTGTATTTGATGACTTTGAACACCGGCGCGTACAGATGGACGATGCCGTCCTCGATCGCCTTTACGGAAACGTTCACGCCTGTGCCGGAATACTCACCGACCAGCGGCAGTTTCGTGTCGATCTTGTTCTTTGCAATATAGTCGGAAAACACATGTTCCTTGCCATCGACGAGACATGTTCTAACGGAGAAGGAGTCCTCTGAAAACTCGATAATCGGGCTTTTATCGTCCTGTGTAAAGATATTGACAATGCCGATCGTAGCCAACTTGTCGTCGGGCAGCCCCACGTGCATGACAACCGCCTTGTCGCTGTACGCCTCGCCTGTGGCGCCGTCGACAGCGATCGGCGTCTGACCCGCGACGGACAGGTTCACTCCCGCCACCCAGCCGATGATGTTCTTCAGAAAGATATCCTCATATTCGGTGGCATGTTTTGCGTATTCCTTGTGAACCTCGCTGTCGAACGGCAATATGATGATCGAGAAACCGTTGGCATACGCGTCTTTTGTGATGCCGGATATGGATGCCGTGTCATACGTGGAGATCCTGCACTCGGAGTATGGTATTTCCTGTACGAACAGCTTGCTGTTCGTTATCGTCCCACCGGTTGAATCCATGAAATACTCTGTGGAACCGCCTATCCAGTTGCCCTTGGGCAACTCTTTCAGCAGGTCTTCATTGCCGGAAATGTGGAGCCATTTCCCTGATCCGATCATTTCCTTCGCTTTATCGAATGATGTCATCATACTTCTTCACCCCTTATAGTCTGCTGATCAGCTCTACATCTTTCTGCATGATCTGCTGATACTTTTCCAAAAAAGCGTTCGTTTCAGCAGCGCATTGCAGCAGAACCTTGTCGCTTGGATCGTTCATGTACAACTTGGCCAGCCGGGTGATCAGCATGTTGAACCCCAGCTGCGAAAAACTGGTTTTTGACGATAGAATCTTTTTCATTTGCAGAGTCGTTATTTTCATTGCTCGTCCTCCTCGTATAGTAGTTGTATACCCGGTCAAAACTGTCGGTCCGGGTTCGGTTGAATAGATTTACGCCCTGTATCAAAATGGTCTCAAGAAGGCCGTTTGAGGACTTGTTCTTGTTCCTCCTGTAGGATCCGTCGGATCGCTACTACGACAGTCTGTTCCCCTGGCCTTGTGTTTAGCTTCGAACCGCTGGTTGTTTGTCAGTTGCAGATGCTTCCTTTGGCAGGAGGAGTTCGTGCAGCAGGCAGCTGACAGGATTCGCATGGCGAGGGTGTCGACGCGTAAGTGCCCAGGGCGTACACTCAACCGACCTTCTGCTTTTGTGTGAAGGGAGGTGAAAACATGAAGGACACTCTTTTCATCGGCATCGATGTCTGTTCACAATCCAACACCGTTCATGTCATGGACTCGGCCGGCGACAAGCTTTGGCAGCACACATTCAAAAACTCTCAGGATGGATGCCTGGATCTGGTCCGGCAGTTGCTGGAAACCCAAAGCAAGCATGGGGCAGGCTTTTTGAGCTTTGGGCTGGAAGCGACCGGCTGCTATGGCAGTCTCCTTGCCATGTACCTGCACGAGACGGATTCGATCCCCCGCTCCGACAAAGTGGTTCGGGTTCTCAATCCCAGACAGGTCAGCCGCTTCAAGCAGTCCTACTCCGAGCTTCCCAAGACCGACGCCGTAGATGCGTTCGTTATCGCCGACAGTCTCAGGTTTGGCCGTATCGGCCTCAGGGGTACCGTGGTGGAAGACAAGTATCTGTCCCTGCAGAAGTTTACCCGCGCCCGGTTTCAGGTCGCCAAGGATCTGTCCCGGGAGAAAAACCGCTATCTGCAGACCCTGTTCCTCAAGTTCTCCAGTATGACCCAGAGTCCGCTGTTTAGCGACAACTTCGGGACGACCGCCATGGATCTGGTCACGGAGTTCGAGAGTGTGGACCAGATCGCCTACACGCCTCTTCCGGAACTGGCCGACTTCCTCAATTCCCGTGGCAAGGGCCACTTTGTCGATCCCGAAACTCTGGCCAGGGAGATCCAGAAGGCCGCACGGTCTTCCTACCGCTTGCCCAAGGCAATCCAGGATTCCGTCAACCAAGTGCTGGCCATGCAAGCTCAGACGATTCGATTTCAGGAACACCAGCTGAAAGAGTATGACAAGCTCATCGCGGACCAGATGACCGGCATCCCCAGCACCCTGACATCGATCAAGGGCATCGGTCCGGTGTATGCGGCCGGTATACTCGCCGAGATCGGCGATGTCTCCCGTTTCAAGGATCAGGCGGCTCTGGCCAACTATGCCGGCCTGTCCTGGTCTCGTCACCAGTCAGGCAAGTTCGAAGCAGAACAGACCCATCTGGTCCACTCCGGCAACCGTTTCCTGCGCTACTACCTCATTGAGGCGACCGACCACGTCCGGAAGCACGACCCCGAACTAAAACGGTTCTACGCCAGGAAGTATGAGGAAACCCCCAAGACCAAAGCAAAACGCGCACTCGTCCTTACTGCCAGAAAATTTGTCCGCGTTGTCTACGCTCTGCTGCGTGACAACCGCATCTATATCTCCCGGGAAGATTGACGCTTCCTCCCGGAACCCATACCGGTTCGGATTCGCGCCAGAACCGGCTGTGTTTGCTTTGTCCGGGGTTTCCGCATTCGATTCGATGCAATTCACATTTCAAGGTTCGTCTATGTAAAAAGTCTATTGACTATTTACCGCTGGACTGTTCAAATCTCAAGGTTGCATCTCTCTGCAGCAAGAAGCAGGAGATGGCCTCCTTATGTATCGGCCGTTATTGCCCATTCTTTAGTCACTTATGAAGTTTCCGGAGATGCAGCAATCATCTGCCCGTTTCGCCCGCGGCAGTCCGCATCTGTGCGGGAAGATGTTTAGCTTCGGTGCTGAAAGTGCCCCATATAAAGGTTTATGCAAATAAAAAACGCTGGTGTTGACACCTTCCGTATCACAACCAGCGTTTCCATATGGGGAAAAGCTATATTTACGTGCCCGCTCCATGCGCCATTACTTTGTAATCCATGGAACCGGGCTTCCCTGCTCCAGGATCCCCGGGCCGAATGGTGTCGTTTCTCCGGTCTTTGGGTTCGTCGGCTGATCAATCTGAAAAAGGTACCCGCTTCTGCCGTATCTGCCCAGTTTGCCTTGATCAAAGAAATCGCTGTCCATGCAGAGGTTCACCGCTCTCAGCGCAATGGCCACTTCGTTGCTTCCTTCGCACAGTTCGTGTTCCCACAGATATTCACACTCGATGTTCAGAAAACACTCCTTGATGCGCGGAGCGTGGACTTTCACGGCATTCTCCGCCGTCAGGCCCGATATGGTGATCTCATCCGTCTCAAACTGATTGTTTCCAATGGTCTTGATACAGCGGTCATAGATATCGTTCGAAGGAAAGTTCAGCACGCAGGCTCCGGTTTCTTTCAACGATTGATACATATGACCGTTTTTGTCGACTTTACCCAATAGGCAGATGAAGTTTGCCGCTCCGCTACCCACAAAAGAAGACCACGACTGCAGACAGGCGTTCTCCTTACCATTCGACTTCCAGCCCGTTACAAGAAACACCAGTGAAGGGATGCCCGCTACAAAGTCATACCATGACAGATTGCCGCAGGCCATCATGTACCCCTCGGAAAATTTCGTCGGTCTGTCTTGGATTGAAATATCCACTTTCATGGTTGTTCCCTCCCTTGCCGGTATGCATTTGAAAACCCATCACGATATGGATTGTATCAAAGTTGGCGTTCCGGCTGGTTGAGCGTGACACGGCTCAACGTCGAGACGTTGAGCCTGGAGCCAATCGCACGAAGCGCGATTGGCCGTTGTTGTTCCTCGACCAATGCAATGGGGGACCCATCGGGTCCCCCATTGCATTGGTCGAGGTGACAGGACTCGAACCTGCGACATCCTGCTCCCAAAGCAGGCGCGCTACCAGCTGCGCTACACCTCGTTTTGCCCGCTTATTATACGATGCGTCCTGATCCGCTTCAACTGTGCTTAAATGGATGCAAGCCTTTATGAAATGAAAGGAACCCGCCCATGCAGAACGAGTTCCGCTTTCCGTCTACCAGCTCCGGTGTCCCGGTTCGTGTCCGGGTATGGAATCCAGTTTCAAGGTCTCCTCGAGCGGTTGTCCAGATCTCGCACGGGATGGTCGAACACATCGACCGTTATGACGCGTTTGCACGTTTTCTTGCTGCGAACGGATTCGTGGTTTACGGCAATGACCATCTCGGACACGGCGGCACCGCCCGGACACCCGATGATATCGGGTTTTTCGGAGACCGCGGAGGATGGGAATGCCTGGTCGAGGATATGGCCACATTGACGAAATTGGCGCGGGAACGCCATCCAGGGCTTCCCTGCTTTCTGTACGGCCACAGCATGGGCAGTTTTCTGGCCCGCTCCTATGCCTTCCGTCATCCTGACATCCAACTGGCCGGTATGCTTCTGACCGGCACCAACTTCCTACCGAGGATTACTTCGATGGCCGGTCTGGCGCTCTTTTCAACGGCCCGGATGCTGTTTGGCCATCGCTCCCGTCCGGTCCGGCTGGACCGGATCCTATTCGGAAACTACAATCGCCCGTTCGAGCCGGCACGTACTCCGCGGGACTGGCTGTCCCGCGATGAGTCCATCGTGGACGCCTACATGCTGGATCCCCTGTGCGGCTTCGTATTCACGACCTCCGCGTATCAGGAACTGATGCGGGGATTGTCCGAGATCGTGCGGCAGGACCGGATCCGTCGGATGGATCCGGCCCTGCCGGTGTGGATCGGATGCGGTGAGTTCGACACCGTCGGTAACTGCGGCGAAGGCGCGCGGCGGACCGCGGAAGCCTTTCAGGCGGCCGGGCTGGCTCCCCCGACTCTAAAGGTCTATCCCGGCGCCCGGCACGAGCTCCTCAACGAAACCTGTCGGGACGAGGTGTATGGGGACATCTGCCGCTGGCTCGAATCGCGGCTTCCTGTTTCCTAGACCATCAGCCGATAGATCGACAGGCAGTCCTGGGCGTTCAGCCGGACGAATCCGCCGAGCGTCTTCCCGTCGTCCAGCCCCAGTTTCCCCACCATCAGAGGGATGTCTTCCTCGCGCGCACCCAGCCCCGCAAAGTCCGTCGGCAGCCCGAAAGAGGCAAAAACCGCCTTGAGTCGGGCGATGCCGTCCAGGGCGGTGCGTTCCGGATCCGCAAAGTCCATCGGAATGCCGAATACCCGGCTGGCGAACTGGGCGAAGCGCGTGACATCCGCCTTGTACACGTATGTCATCCAGGCGGGGAACACGACCGCCAGTCCGGCGCCGTGCGCCACATCGTACAAAGCGGACAGCTCGTGCTCCAGATTGTGGCTCGCCCAGTCCTGCGTGCGGCCGACTCCCACGATATTGTTGTGCGCAACTATGCCGGCCCACATGATGTTGGCACGGGCGCCGTAGTTGTCCGGATCCGCCAGGACACGCGGCACCTCGTGCACCATGGCGGCAAGCAATGCTTCGCACAGCCGGTCCGTCGTCTCGACATCAGTCGTGCGTGTGAAATAGCGTTCCATGACGTGCGCCATGATGTCCGCGGCGCCGCAGGCGGTCTGGAACGGGGGCAATGAGCAGGTCAGTTCCGGATTGAGGATCGAGAACGCGGGTCGAAGAGCCTCCCCGGTCATGCCCCGCTTGAGCATCCCGTCTTCCAGTGTGATGACGCAGTCGGGTGAACCCTCGCTCCCGGCGGCGGGGATCGTCAGGACCGTCCCGACGGGCAGCGCGCGGGTGACCGGCTTCCCTTCCCGGAAATAGTCCCAGAAATCGCCTTCGTAAACCACACCCGCGGCGATCGCCTTGGCGGAGTCGATGACGCTGCCGCCGCCCACCGCCAGGATGAAGTCGGTCCCGTCGGCCCGGCACTGTTCGATGCCCCGGTACACGAGTCCGCTCCGGGGATTGGGCAATACACCGCCCAGCTCGGCATGCGGGATGCCCGCGCCGTCCAGCGCGCCGCGGATCCGGCCCAGAAGTCCGCTCCGCTCCGCGGAACCGCCCCCGTAGAGGATCAGGACACGGCTGCCGCCGAACCGTCGGATCATCTCGGCCGACCGCATTTCGGTGTCTTTTCCGAAAACAAAGTACGTCGGGCTGTAGAAAGTGAAGTCGTTCATGGCGTCCCTCCGGAAGATTCGGTATGATGGTACATTATAGCCTACGCAGGCGGCCCGGGGGGCGCGCCGGAGCGCAGGCGGCCGGGAGGCGGCGGCATGGATGGACGGGACAACCTGGGACTCCGGATCGGACGGCGCACCTTTCTGGTCACTGCGACAGTGCTGCTCGCGGTACTGGTCCTTGCAGGCTGGCTGACGCTCGCACTCCCCCGCGGCGCGTATGACCGGGTCCTGACCGACGGTCGCGAAGCGGTGGTTCCCGGTTCCTACCATGTGACCCCTGGTGACCGTCTCCCGGTCTGGCGGTGGTTCACCGCGCCGGTCGAGGTGCTCGGCTCGGACGATGCCGCCCCCGTCCTCATGATCATCGCGTTCGTCCTCCTGATCGGGGGCACGTTCCAGATCCTGGAGCAGAGCGGGGTGCTGCGGGCCGCCATGGGCGCGGTCGTCGCCCGCTTCTCGCGCCGCCGGTATCTGCTGCTCGCCCTGACTTCGCTTGTCTGCATGCTGCTGGGGTCAGCCATGGGTCTTTTTGAAGAGACGGTCACGCTGGTCCCCTTCTCCATCGCGCTTGCGGTTTCCCTCGGATGGGACCGGCTGGTCGGGGTCGGGATGAGCGTGCTCGCGGTCGGCTGCGGTTTTGCGGCCGGAACGGTCAATCCGTTCACGATCGGCGTGGCGCAGCGGCTGGCCGGACTCCCTGCGTTCTCGGGCATCCTGCTGCGTGTTGGAGTGTTCGCGGCGGTCTACGCTCTCCTGATACTCTTTTTGCTCCGCTACGCCAAGCGGGTCGAGGCGGATCCGTCGGTGTCGCTCCTGCGGTACGGATCGGCCGCGGCACCGGCTCCAACCGCGGAAGCGGACGCCGATGTCCCGGTTGCCCGCAAGGGGGCTTTTCTTCCGTTCGCAACCGCACTGGGCCTGATCTTCCTCTTCCTGCTGGTCTCCTCCTTTACGGACGGACTCGGCGACTTCGCCCTGCCCGTCATGGCGGTGCTCATGACCGCGGGCGGCATCCTGTCCGGATACCGGGCGGGCATGCCGGGACGCAGGGTTTGGGGGACGTTTGCGCGGGGCACCGCGGCTCTCGCTCCCGGTGCGCTCCTGATCCTGCTTGCCATGGGCGCCAAGCAGACATTGACTGCTGGTGGGGTGATGGACACTGTGCTTCACGAAGCCTACCTTCGGATCGAGGGGACCGGACCGTACGTGTCGGTTCTCCTGATGTACCTGTTCATCCTGGTCCTCGAGTTGTTTGTGGGCAGCAGCACCGCCAAGGCGTTTCTGGTCATGCCCCTGCTGGTTCCGCTGGCCGATCTGCTCGGCGTCACCCGGCAGACTGTGGTCCAGGCGTTCGCGTTCGGCGACGGTTTTGTCAACATGGCATATCCGACCAATGCCGTCCTGCTCATCACCCTGGGCATCGCCGGGATCCCTTTTTCCGTCTGGTTCCGCTGGACCTGGATACTCCAGGCCGCGCTGGCCGGACTGGCCTGTCTTGTCCTGGCGCTATGCGTCGCCATCGGATACGGACCGTTCTGAAAAGACACCATTATGCAAGGAGGAAACCCATGTCGAGCACCATCCGGAGTTATCACCACATTGCAATCAAAGCGTCCGATTTTGACCGTTCGTTCCGGTTCTACACCGAGGGGCTCGGGCTTGTTCCGGTATTCTCCAGAGGCGAGGCCGACAAGCGGATGGCGTTCCTGGAACTGCCGGACGGCAGTTGCGTGGAGCTCTTCGCCGGCGGAGCGGGTACCGAGCCGGCCGGGGGATGGACGCATCTGGCCTTTCGCGTGGACAGCGCGGAAGCGGCGTTCGAGGCGGCACTCGCCGCCGGCGGCACGCCCCGGAATCCGCCTGCGGACGGACTGCTGGCCGGCAAGCCGGCCGACATAGCCATCCGCACCTCGTTCGTACTGGGTCCCGATCGGGAAGTGATTGAGTTCTTCGAGTTGCGCTGAAGCGCACTTGGTGTAAAATATTCACATCGTTGTGTGTCGTGTTCACATTTATATGTGGGCATAGTCCCATCTGTCGCCGGAGGTGCGTATGCCGGAAGAAAGACGCCGCGAAATCAACGCCTATCTCCAGTCGCGCGGCATGGCGACCCTGGCCGAACTGACCGAGCGGTTTCCCGGAGTCTCCGGGATGACCATACGACGGGATCTCGAGAAGCTCGAACGCGACGGTGAACTGGTCCGCATCCGGGGCGGGGCGCGGTCGCTGGCAAACCTGTCGCTCATCCGCGAGGCCGCCTATACCCAGCGCTCGGCGGAGAATCACGATGCGAAGAGCGTCATTGCGGAGAAGGCTGTCCGTCTTGTGACTCCGGGGCATTCTCTCTACATCGATGCGGGAACCACCTGTACGGCGTTCGCCAAGCGCCTCGAGACCGAGAACCTTTTCGTCCTGACCCCCGCCCCCAATGTGGCGCTGGAGCTCGCGCGCAATCCCGACGTGACAGTCATGATGACCGGCGGCCAGCTGAACCGGGACACTTTCATGCTCACGGGTTTCAATGCGGTCGAATATGTCAAGACGCTCAACATCCAGGTGGCGTTCATGGGAGCCAGCGCGTTCTCCGTCCGGGACGGATTCACCTGCGGGTATTTTGCGGAGGCGGAACTGAAGAAACTCATCGTGAAGAAGGCGCAGAAAGTCGTGATCCTTATGGATTCGAGCAAATTCGGGCGCTGCCTTCCCTATACGTTCGCGCGGGCGGCTGCGGTCGATGTGCTCGTGACGGACTCGGTGCCGGACGCCGCCAGTCTGGAGGCGTTGACGCGTGCACGGGTGGACCTCCCGTGAGCATGCCGCCGGTATGCTCTGCTCCTTTGTCGCTGTATCGGGTCCGCTCGGACAGCCACGATCCCTGGCTCAACCTGGCGGTCGAGGAACGGCTGATGGAACATGTCGGCAACGGGACCGGACTCCCCGCCGGATTCCTCTACCTCTGGCAGAACGATCGGACCGTCGTGATCGGCCGGCACCAGAACGCGTGGGCCGAATGCCGCGCCGCGCTGCTGGAGCAGGAGGGGGGGAAACTGGCGCGCCGCGGGAGCGGCGGCGGCGCCGTCTACCACGATCTCGGAAACCTGAACTTCTCGATTGTCCTTCCGCGTGTGCTTCATGATCCGTCGCGCTCCTCGGGCATGGTCGTCGAAGCCGTCCGATCCTTGGGGATCGATGCCGCCCTGTCCGGGCGGAACGACATCCTGGCGGGCGACCGGAAGTTCTCCGGGAACGCGTTCCAGCTGACCGGATCCGCGGGCCTCCACCACGGCACCTTGCTGGTGTCGACGGATTTCGGGCAGGTTGCGCGCTATCTGTCGGTCTCCAAGGCCAAGCTGGACTCCAAAGGGGTGTCGTCGGTCCAATCCCGCATCACCAATCTGAATACGATCGCGCCGGACGTGACGGTGGAGCGGGCGGGCGACGCGCTGATCCAGGCATTCTGCCGTCATTACGGTACGGAAGCCGGCATCCACGCATCGGAACCGCAGGAGCTGGATTTCCGGTCGCTGGTCGACGCGGCATGCCTCGCGTACCGCGATCGGCACGCATCCTGGACCTGGCGCTTCGGCCGGTCACTGCCCTTCGAGGCCTCTTTGGAACAGCGTTTCGACTGGGGTTCGGTCCGGCTGGAGTTCCATCTGGAGAACGGCCATGTGCAGCATCACGCCCTGTTCACGGATATGCTGGATCCGGATTTTCCCGCGATACTGGACGGGCTATTCGACGGATGCCGTTTCGATCCTGCGGATCTCGCCGGCAGACTGGACTTGCCGCTTCCGGAAGCGGACGGGCCGTACGGGGTTTCACGCGCCGGCATGCTGAAAGACATCCAGGGCATGATCCGGGATCAGCTGTCCTGAATCGTCCTCCCCTGAGGAAACAAGCGGCGGAACCGGTCGAACGCGCGGTCCCACTCCCCTTTTGCCCCGGAATCGGGCGGATATTCCAGACAGTCGAACGATCTTCGGACCGCTTCCCTTGCTTCTTCGATCGAGGCCAGCGCACCCGCGGCGACCAGCTGCACCGCCACGTTCCCGATGGCGGTGGCTTCGATGGGGCCGGCAATGACGCGCATTCCGGACGCGTCCGCGGTGAACCGGGACAACAGCCCGTCCTTGACCCCGCCGCCGACCACGCGAAGGCTCTCGAACCGGTGTCCCGCCATTTCTTCCAGTTCCTGCTCGACCATCCGGTACTTGAGCGCGAGGCTTTCATAGATGCAGCGCGTCACTTCGCCGACCGTGCGGGGTTCCGGCTGTCCCGTCTCCCTGCAGACCGAACGGATACGCGCGGGCATGTCGCCCATCGCGGCGAAGGACGGATTGTCCGGATCGACCAGACTGCGGAACGGTTCGCTCCCGAGCGCCTCCCGCTCCATGTCCGCATAGCTCAGCGTCCGTCCCTCCCGCATCCATTGCCGCCTTGTTTCCTGGATCAGCCACAATCCCATGATGTTTTTCAGGAAACGGGTGTTGCGGCCGTATCCCCCCTCGTTGCTGAAGTTGCGCCGGTACGACCGGTCGTCGATGATCGGGAGGGGGCGCTCGACCCCCATGATCGACCATGTGCCGCTGCTGATGAAAACCGTGTCTTCACCCGGCTCGCGAGGTACCGCGATCACGGCGGAGGCAGTATCGTGGGAGGCCACCGCAATGACCTGCGCGGCCGGCCGGGGCAGGACCAGCTCCTCCAGAACCGGGCTGGAGAGGGGGCCGATCACGGTGCCGGCGTCGACGAGCGGCGGGAACCAGTACGGATCGATCCCGAGCCGACGGGTCAGCGTATCGGACCATTCGCCTGAAACCGGCACCAGTATGGCGCTGGTCGAGGCGATCGTGTACTCCGTCCTGGCGATGCCGGTCAGGCAATAGTTGATCAGGTCAGGCATGAACATCGCGCCCGCGATGCGGTCCCGCAACCCGGGTCTTGTCCGCATGGCGGCGTACAACTGGAAAACGGTGTTGATCGGCATGATCTGGATGCCGGTCGCCTGATAGAGATCCCGTCTCGGAATCCGGCCGAACACCTCGTCCGGCACTCCGTCGGTCCGGTGATCCCGATAATGGACCGGATTTTCCAGGAGTCTGCCGTCACGGTCGAGAAGTCCGAAGTCCAATCCCCAGGTGTCCACGCCGAGGGTGTCGAATCCGCCGCGTTCCCGGGCGGCCGCCATGCCGCGTTTGATCTCGTGAAGCAGACGCAGGAAATCCCAGTAGAGCGTGTCCCCCATCATGACCGGGTCGTTGGGAAAGCGATGCACCTCCTCGATGGCGATCCTGCCATCCTGGAGGGTGCCGAGGATCGCACGGCCGGACGAAGCGCCGAGATCGATCGCCAGTGTCCGGATCGCAAGGGCATCCCGCCGGGCGCTCACCGGACCGCCTCCGTTCCGCCGCCGCCCGCAGAGACGCTGCGCCGGTACGCTTCACTCTCCCATCCTGCGATGAACATGCGCGCGGAAGCGTTCATTGCACACGTCGCCCACCGGTTCCTTTCCTGGGATTCCAGGATGAAGAGGACGGCGCACAAGGTTTCCTCGATGGTCAGCGCCTCGTTTTCCCCGCAGGTGTACGAAACCTCCCCGTTCAGCGTATCGATCCGGCAGACCAGACCGGCGGCCCGGTCCTCCGCCCGGCCGATCTTGCCGGCCAGATAAACCATCTGATCCGGATACAGCGGATCCGCGGTAAACCTCCCCACCGGATCCGCCATGCCGGCCAGGCGGTGCCGGAGCCACGGAGTCGGGGAACGATAACCGCCCGATCCGTCCGGACGGACAGCGATCGACGGCCATTCATCAAAACCGGTACCGGCGACGGCCGCCAGCCGACGGTTCACCGCGTCGTGCAGATCCATACATCCGGCGGCATCCCCGTTTGTCACAATCAGGCCATGGTTCCGGAGAAAGAGGACGGAGGGATCCGATCCGGTCCGTTTCCGGACGCGTTCACATTCGGAGGCGACCGCAAAGGTCAGCCGGGTGCCGGGATCGATGTAGGGGACCATGCCCCAGGGCACGTCCAGCGTCTTCATCGCCTCTTCCGCAAGCCGTTCCGGATCCCCGGAACAACAGACCGTGTTCGCGTAGACGGAATGGGTATGCAGTACACAGCGGCCGAGAAGCGCGTGGAATCCGGCTTCGACGGAGGGCCGCAGAGGTGTCATGCCGTCGATGGGGACGCCCGCCTCCCGCACCGCGTTCCCGCCGGCTTGTTCGATCTCCGGGGTGTCCTCCCCGGTTCCGGCCTGGAAAAAGGAGCGCAGCGACGCGTAGTCCAGCACCGAGTACGCTTCCCGCACGGTGATCTGCCCCAGGCGGAAACCGGAGGCCTTGACCGCCATCAGCCGGCCGTCGAGCTTGCAGGAGGTGTTGCCTCCGCCGCCCTGCACATAATCCGCCCGGCCGCCGGGTCCGGTCGAGATGCGGACCAGTTCCTCCAGT
>JAGOFF010000001.1 GCA_017997315.1 Clostridia bacterium | reverse complement strand
TGTATGAGATGTTCGGCTATCCTGTGCTGAAGAACGTCTTCGAGCGGTTCTCCCCCGACCCGGACGACAAACGGTATCAGCATTCGGACTCCGCGATGGGGCACCTGCTTCCCATCCTGGGCCGGCTGGACTTCAACGGGGTCAACTTCGGTCCGACGGTCATGGCGGACGAGATCCGCCGCTATATGCCGAGAGCGCGGATCGACGGCTGCATCGCCCCGTTCACCTTCATGCGCAACGAGGAGGACAATCTGATCGCCGAGGTCCGCAGGGACTGCGACCGGATCCGGGCGACCGGAACGCGCGGGCTCAACATCAGCACCGCGGGATCCATCAACGACGGCAGTTTGCTGAGCAGCATGCGCGTCGTCATGGCGGCCATCCAGGAGTACGGCCGGTACTGACGGTCAAAACGGGATTCCCGACGGGGACCGGACCGTTCTGCGGTCCGGTCCTTTCATATTCGCTCGTGATTGTTTGCCGAATCGATTATACTGAATCAAAGAGCGGATCGGCGGAGGTGGCGCGGCAGGATGCGTACAGGCCCCGGTGGGACAACCGGCAGGTTTCCGACCCTCAAGGTCGCCCTCACCGCTTTGTCGGTGCTCCTTTTCGCGGGCATGTGCTTCTTCCTGATCCGGTATGCCGATCCTTCCGTCATCCTCTCCCATCAGGACAACCGGCTGACGATGGCCTTGATCCTGATCGGTTTTTTCGTCCTGAAGTCCCTGACGGTCGTCGTGGTCGAGTCGACGTTCCTGTATATTGCGGCCGGCGTGTTCTTCCCGCTGGAGGAGGCTCTGTTCCTCGTCTTTATCGGTCTGCTGATCGAGTTGTATATCGGCTTCGCCATGGGGTACCTGATCGGCCGGAAACGGATGCGGAACCTGCTGCGCAAACTGCAGGGCCGAAAACCGATGCTGGACCGCATCCTGGCCACGATGCAGGGCAGCGATCCGTTCGTGATCTTCATCATGCGGATGCTGCCGGGATTCCACAACGGGATCACCAGCCTGGTACTGGGTGCGTCGGGAAACTCGCTGCTGGTCTATCTGCCGGCTTCCCTGCTCGGGATGTTGCCCAAAGCGATCGCGACCACCCTGATCGGCAAGTCCGTATTCGATCCGTTGTCCCCGATGTTTCTGCTGTCGGCCGGCGCCTACCTGTTGTCCATCGGCCTGGCCTTCGCCCTGCGCCGGTATCTGCGCGCGCGCGGAGTCGCGAACGGCACCGCCGGGCATCCTTCCGATCCGCCTGATTTATAAAGGGCGGGCGGACAGGTTCAGCCGTCCTCCAGTCCGGCGAACCGGAACCGCACCGTATCCACCAGCCCGCGATTGGTCAGCCGCAGTTCGGGCAGGCATGACAGGGACAGCAGCGCCATGGTCATGAACGGGGACGGCATGGTGCATCCGATCGACTTCCAGGCTTCCTCGAGCCTGGATACACGATCCGCCATCGCATGGGCGTCAAGATCCCCCATCAGCCCCGCGATCGGGAGTTCGACCAATCCAAGGATCTCCCCGTCGGCCACAACAGCCAACCCGCCGCCGGTCCGGCACAGCAGCGCGGCTGCCATCGCCATATCCGAATCATACGTCCCGACGACCATGAGGTTGTGCGCGTCGTGCGCGACGGTGGAAGCCATCGCGCCCCGGCGGATCCCGAAGCCGGAAACGAATCCCCGCCCGATGGTACCGGTGGCGTGATGTCGCTCGAGGACCGCCGCCTTCAGGATGTCCCTCCCTGGGTCGGCCTGCAGTCCGTCCGGACTTGCGGGCACCTCCATGCGCACGTTGTCGGTACCGACCTTGCCGGCATGGACCCGTATCACGCGGGCGGGCACCCTCCCGTCCCTTGCGGAGGATGGAATCCGGAAATCCGCCGGGATGGGGAGCCGGGCCAGCCGCATCGTTTCGTTCGCGCGTGCCGGATACGCGTATCGGTCCATCCCGGCAAGCATCCGCCCGTCCTCCGCGACGACCGCGCCGTCCAGTACGACGAGAGAAGCCTCAAACTCCGCGAGATCGTCCGTCAGAACGATATCCGCGCATTTTCCGGGAGTCAGCGAACCGATCTCGTGATCCAGTCGGAAACATTGCGCACAGTTGATGGTCGCCATCTGAAGAGCGGTGACCGGATCGATCCCCTCCTGAACCGCACGCCGCAGGATATGGTCCATATGCCCGTCCCGGGTGAGGGTATGGGGGTGCGCATCGTCCGAAACCAGCATGGCGAACCGGCTGTCGACCGTATGGCGCGTGAGGGCCTGAGCCACTTCCACCAGATCATGCCAAGCGGACCCCTCGCGAAGCATCGCGTACATGCCCAGCCGCATTTTCTGCAGCGCGTCCTCCGCCCGCACGGATTCATGGCAGCAGCGCGCACCGGCCGCGATATAGGCGTTGAGCGCATCCGGCGCGTCCGATACAGGGAAATGCCCGGTCGGGATGCCCCCCGCCGACAGTACCGCTGACTGCATGGCATGCGCCCTGTCGTCGCCGGCGAGGATGCCGGGAAAATCCATCATCTCGCCAAGCCCGACACTCGACGGCCACCGCAGCGCTTCCGCTACCGCCTGCGGCGGCAGCGATGCCCCCGCGTCCTCGAAGCCTTCCATCGCCGGCACGCAGGACGGGATCGTCAGGAAAGCCTTGAGCGGGGTTCCGGCGGCTTCATCCGCCATCCAGCGGACTCCGTCCATACCGAGCACATTGGCGATCTCGTGGGGATCCATGAAGATCCCGGATGTCCCGTGGGGGATGACTGCCTCCGCATATCTCGACACCGTCAGCATCGAGGACTCGACATGGACGTGCCCGTCGAGCAGTCCGGGGGTCATCAGACGGCCGCGCGCCTCGATCACCCGGGTGTCCGGGCCGACGCATCCGGCCGCGTCGCCAACCCGGGCGATCCGGCCGTCCGCGACGACCAGGTCGATGCCGTCCTGGATCTCGCCGGTGCACACATTGACCAGTCTCCCCTTGCGGATGACGAGATCAGCAGGCTCCAGTCCTTGGGCCACCGCACTCAAGCGGCGTGTCACAAGACGATGGGGATGTTTCCAGAAAGATTCCTGCATGGGTATACCCCCCTCTCGGTTGATACGATTATACCAATCCCTCCGCGACAACCCGAAAAAAAAGTCCCTCCCGCCAATCCGACGGCGTGAATCCGAATAAAAAAGTCCCTCCCGCCAATCCGACGGCGTGAATCCGAATAAAAAAGTCCCTCCCGCCAATCCGACGGCGTGAATCCGAATAAAAAAGTCCCTCCCGCCAAAAGGCGGGAGGGACATCCGTCATCGGAACCGGGACACCGGCAAGTCTGGCGTCAGACTTATTTCACGGTGCAGTACATGAAGTACTTGTATCCGAGCGGTGAGGAGTAGAAGCCGTCGAGCTTCGCGCTCTTCATGAAGATGTCGACATAGTAGTAGATCGGAGCGATCGGCATCTCTTCCATGAGGATGTCTTCCGCCGCATGCATGTCGGTATACCTCTTGGCGCGGTCGGAACCGGTCTTGACACCGGCGATGAGCGCGTCGTACTCGGCATTCGACCACTTGGCGTCGTTGTTGCCGCCGCCGGTCACCCACATGTCGAGGAAGCTGATGGGATCGTTGTAGTCCGCGAGCCAGCCGTGACGGGCGACTTCATACTCCCCGTTCTGACGGGTGTTGAGGAATACGCCCCACTCCTGCTCCGCGAGGGTGCAGTCGATGCCCAGTTCGGTCTTCCACATGTTCTGGAGCGCTTCCGCGATCAGTTTGTGGCCCGTGCTGGTGTTGAGCAGGTATTCGAACTTCGGGAAGCCCTTGCCGTCTTTGAAGCCGGCTTCAGCCAGCAGCGCGCGCGCTTCGTCGCAGTTCTTCTTGTAGTCTTCCTTGGCGACGGAGTAGTAGGCACCGCCGACATCGCGGAATTCCTTGGCCGGGTCGCTGTCGCCGAGGCCGGTCGCGACATACGCCGACGCGGGAACCTGGCCGGCTTTGCCGATCTGCTCGCAGATGAAGTTGCGGTCGATGGCAAGGGAGAGCGCCTTGCGGACACGCACATCGTCAAACGGAGCCTTCTGCGTGTTGAAGCAGACAAAGTATGTGCCGAGCTGGCCCGCGAGGTTGAACTCGGGCGTGCCGCGCAGGGAATCGATCGTGTCGTTCGGGACGGAGTCCGCCAGCAGGATCGTGCCGTTCTGGAAAGCGGACAGGATCGCGTTGTCGTCATCCATCAGCACGAACTTGATCGTCTCGGGACCGATCTTTGCCGTGTCGTAGTAGTTCGGGTTCTTCTCCATCACGATCTCGGAGTCGTGCGTCCAGCTCTTCATGCGGTACGGGCCGTTGGAGATGTACGTCGCCGGGTCGGTCGCCCAGGCTTCGTTGCCCTCCACGATATCCTTGCGGACCGGGAACAGGGTCGGGAACGCCAGAATCTCCATGAAGTAGTTGGCAGGAGCGGTCAGCGTGATCTCGATGGTCTTGGCGTCGATCGCTTTGGCGCCGATGGCGTCCACGTCATACGTATCCTTCTCGATATCCGCGTAATAGCACTCCGCGACGCCGGTGATGTTCTCCAGCATGTAGCCGTAGGAGGTCGCGTTCTTGGGATCGATCGCGCGCTTCCAGGCATAGATGAAGTCCTCGGCGACCAGATCCTTGCCGTCCGACCATTTGAGACCGTCACGCAGGGTGATGGTGTAGGTCAGGCCGTCTTCGCTGATCTTGATCTCTTTGGCCATGTCGGGCTGCGGCATGCCGTCCTTGTCGAGTTTGCAGATACCCGCAAATGCGTGGATCAGCATGGTTGCGCCATCAACCGCCTCGTTGTAGGCCGGGTCGATGCTGTCCGGTTCCGGGCCGACGCAGACGCTGAGTTCCTTGACCGGCGAGCTCTGGTTGCAGGCCGCCAGCACGGAAACGCACATCAGCAGGGCAAGGACCAGACTGAGTAAACGGAATTTTCGCATGCGTGTCTTCCTCCTTGTTTATTCGACGGATCTTCTCCTCTATGCTCCAAACCCGCTGGTGGTCCCGGTTGCTCCCGATACCGGTTCCGGACGGCGGGACAAAGCCTTGTCACTCCTTCTTGTCCAGCAGATGGCAGGCCGCGAAGTGCTTCCCTCCGTAGTCCTTGAACTCCGGTTCGCGCTCCGCGCAGATCGGCATGGCGTACGGGCAGCGCGTCCGGAAGTTGCACCCCGAAGGCGGGTTGAGCGGACTGGGCACGTCGCCCTGCAGGATGATGCGCTTTCTGGTGCGGCTGGAACGCGGATCCGGCACAGGGATCGCAGACAGCAGGGATTGGGTGTACGGGTGGATCGGACGGTAGTGAAGGTCGTCCGAGGACGCGAGTTCGACCATCTTTCCGAGATACATGACGCCGATCCGATGGGAGATGTGCCGGACCACCGACAGATCATGCGCGATGAACAGGTAGGACAGGCCGGTCTCGGCCTGGAGTTCCTCGAACATGTTGACGATCTGCGCCTGGATCGAGACGTCAAGCGCGGAAACCGGTTCGTCGCAAACCATGAACTCCGGATTCACCGCCAGGGCGCGCGCGATTCCGATTCGCTGGCGCTGTCCGCCGGAGAACTCGTGCGGGTAGCGCGTGGCATGCTCGCTGTTGAGCCCGACCCGTTCCAGCAGTGCGTGGATGCGGTCCTTGCGGTCTTGGCGGGACGACGCGAGTTTCTGGATATCGATCGCTTCCGCCACGATGTCCCCGACCGTCATGCGCGGATTGAGCGAGGCGTACGGATCCTGGAACACGATCTGCATGCGCCGCCGGTAGGGGTGCATGTCGACGTGCGTGATGTCCGTCCCGTCAAACACGATCCGTCCCGCCGTGGGTTCGTACAGCCGGAGGATCGTGCGGCCCACAGTCGTCTTGCCGCAGCCGCTCTCGCCGACCAGTCCCATGGTCTCCCCGCGGCCGACCTCCATGTTGATCCCGTCAACGGCTTTTACATATGCCGGGGTGAAGAGACGCCCCTGCACCTTGAAATACTGTTTGAGTCCCTGGACCTCCAGCAGCGGCGTGCCCATCACAGCACCTCCCCGGCGCCGGAGCCGTTTCCGTCGATGCCTTCCGCGGCACGTGCGGTGTTCAGCCAGCATGCGCTGACATGGGAGTCTGACAATTCGGTGTACTCCGGCATGCGGGTCAGGCAGATCTTCATGCAGGACTTGCAGCGGGGTGCGAAAGGACAGCCGGCCGGCAGATTCATCGAATCGACCGGGGAGCCTTCGATCGGTACCAGCCTCTCATGCTCCTCGACATTGAGCTTCGGGATCGAGGCAAGAAGTCCGAGCGTGTACGGATGGTTCGGTTCGTAAAAAATCTCGTCCACCGTCCCTTTTTCGACCACCATGCCCGCATACATGACAAGAATGTTCTGGCACATGTCCGCGACCACGCCGAGGTCGTGCGTAATCAGGATGATCGACATACCGAGTTTTTGCTTGAGTTCGTTCATAAGTTCCAGGATCTGCGCCTGGATGGTGACGTCGAGCGCGGTGGTCGGTTCATCCGCGATCAGCAGTTTCGGCTCGCATGCGAGCGCCATGGCGATCATGACACGCTGGCGCATGCCGCCGGAGAATTCGTGGGGATACTGCCTGAGTCGGCGTTCCGGTTCGTTCATGCCGACCAGCTCCAGCAGTTCGATCGCCCGTTTCCGCGCCGCCTTTTTGTCCGCGCCGGTATGGAGCAGGATGACCTCCATGATCTGGTTTCCGATGGTGAACACCGGATTGAGCGACGTCATGGGATCCTGGAAGATGATGCTGATCTCGTTGCCCCGGATCTTCCGCATATCGTCTTCAGTCAGTTCCTGGATCGGCCGGCCGTCGAATTCGATCGTACCGTTCTTGATCCGGCCGGGATCCGGGATGAGCCGCATCACCGAGTAGGCCGAGACGCTCTTTCCGCTTCCGGACTCGCCGACAATCCCGAGGACCTCCCCGTTGTCGAGGGAAAGCGACAGACGGTTGACCGCACGCACTTCCCCGGTCGGGGTGAAGAATGAAACGTCAAGTGAATCGATATCCAGCAGGGTTCCGTTTGGATTTGCCATATCGCCCCGCCTCCTATTTCTTCAGTCTGGGATCCAACGCGTCCCGCAGGCCGTCGCCGAACAGGTTGAACGCGAGGATGACGATGCTGATGGTCAGCGCAGGAGCCAACAGCCGGTAGGTGTAGGTGGAGATGCCGCCGATCGCGTCCGCTGCCAGCGAACCGAGGCTGGGCATCGGCGCCTGGACACCGAGTCCCAGAAAGCTCAGGAAGGATTCGGTAAAGATGGCGGACGGGATCTGGAGCGAGGTTGTCACGACGATCGTCCCGATCGTGTTGGGGATAAGGTGGCGGCGGATGATGCGCGCGTTGCTGCCCCCCAGCGCCCGGGCTGCGGTGACGAACTCCTGCTCCTTGAGCATGAGGACCTGTCCGCGGACGATCCGGGCCATGCCGACCCAATACAGCAGGCTGAACGTGATGAAGATGCTGATGAGGCCGGGGCCGACCAGACTGAGCCCGTCAAAGACCGTAGACGTCTCGAACAGCTGTTTCAGAGGTTCTTTCAGGCCAACCATGAGGATGATGATGATCAGGATGTCCGGCACCGTATAGATGACCTCGACCACGCGCATCATGATCAGGTCGACCTTGCCTCCGGCCAATCCCGATACGGAGCCGTACAACGCGCCGATCACCAGGATCAGGAAGCTGGCGATGATTCCCACAAGCAGGGAAATTCGTGTCCCCATCATGATCCGCACCATGAGGTCGCGGCCGAGGGAGTCCGTTCCGAGCAGGTGCGGGAACACCGACTCGCCGGCGTCACGGAGTGCGGTCTCCTCGACGGAGTACTGCATGGGACGCAGGTTCTCGCTGCCGCGCACCTGCTGCTCATACGCGTACGGATAGAAGGACGGCAGGATGAACGCGAAGATGATGGTCAGGACGATGACGACCAGGGATCCCATCGCGACTTTGTTCTTGCTCAGTCTGCGGCCGGCGTCTTTCCAGTAGGTGACGCTCTCCCGCATCACGATCAGTTCCTTTTTTTCCTCCTCGCTCGCGGGGAGAAAATCGGACGGATCCAGCTGCAGGCTCAGCGGATTCTTGTGGAATGGCTTTTCAGGCATGTTCCACACGCTCCTTAATCAAATTTGATCCGGGGATCGACCACTTTGTACAGGATGTCGACCACCAGGTTCATGATGATCAGGAAAGCCGCCAAAAAGATGGTGGTTCCCATGATCAGGGGATAATCGCGGTTGGATATCGAACTGATGAACTCACCGCCGAGTCCGGGTATCGTGAAGATTTTTTCCACGACGAAGCTGCCGGTGAGGATATAGGCGATCAGGGGACCCAGATAGGTGATGATGGGGATCAGCGAATTGCGGAGCGCATGCTTGAACAGCACCACCCGGCCGGACAGCCCTTTTGCGCGGGCGGTCCGGATGTAGTCCTGCCCCAGGACATCCAGCATGCTGGAGCGCATCAGCCGGGCGATGTAGGCCATGGGGTACAACGCCAGCGTGAAGACGGGCATGATGTAGTGGGCTGGTGTCACCAGCCCTACAGTGGGCAAGATCGGCAGTTTGACCCCCAGTACGATCAGCAGCGTGGTCGCCACGACAAACCCGGGCACTGCGATACCGAGGGTGAATACGAAACGAAGCAGATTGTCCTGCCATTTTCCGCGTTTGAGCGCGGAAACCGCTCCCAACGGGATTCCGGTGACCAGCGCCACGGCGATGGCGACCCCTCCGACCCGGGCGGATACCGGAAACTTTTCACCGATGATCTCGGTGATATCGCGTCCCTTTTTCTTGATCGAGACGCCGAGATCCCCTTGCACCAGTCGAAGCATGTAATTTTTATACTGAATGATCAATGGCTTATCCAAGCCGTACTTCGCTTCCATGGCGTGCAGAACGGCCTCGGACGGCGCTTTTTCCGCCAGAAACGGGCCACCGGGCACCAGGTTCATCAGGAAAAAAGTCATAGTGGCTACCAGCCACACGGTGAGCAGCGACAGACCCAATCGCTTGATAATGTAACTTGTCAAACCGGCTTCCCTCCAACTGGAGCGTCGAATCCTGTTTTTCCGCATGCTGGCGCACATGCGGTTTACAACCGGAACGACTTAATTTACTAATGGTAGTCCAAAAACCGTGCATGCGTCAACGGCATTTCGTTCAGATCGTTTAAATTCATCATATACAACTCGTTATACGCTCTCATCGGGAAAAAGAAAGCGGCTGACCGGCCGCTTTCAATGATCCCCGATCCGATGGAGAGGCCTAACTCATCCCGCTTGCTTCTTCAGGAGATCCCGGATCTCCTCCAGCAACGCCACATCGTCCGGTTTTGCGGCCGGGGCGGGCGCTTCTTCCGTTTTTTTGGACATCTTCTTCTGAAGTTTTCCGATCGCACGGACAATGAAGAAAATCACGGTGCCGATGATCAGGAACTGGATGATCGCGTTGATGAACAGTCCGATGTTGATGGCGACCTCGGGCGTGGTGACTTCCTTTGTCGCCGGATCGACTACAGCCTGCGCAAGGACGATCTTGAGCGCGGCCAGGTCGATGCCGGAAATGAGTTGTCCGACGATCGGCATGATGATGTCCTTGACCAGCGATGTGACGATTGCGCCGAACGCGGCGCCGATCACGACCGCGACCGCCAGGTCAATGACATTGCCCCGAAACAGGAATGCTTTCAGATCCTTCCACATGACTTCCATCCTCCATTGGCTTCGATCTGCGGCAGGTCGGACCGGGGATTGATATGCAAGGACTCCGGCGGAAAACCGCCGGAGTCTCTGGCACACATGGATGGGTTCTCACGCGGTCAGCCTTTGACCGCGCCGATCATGACACCCTTTACAAAGTACTTCTGGATGAACGGGTAGAGACACCAGACCGGAACGCTCGCCACCACGATGACCGCGTATTTGAGCAGTTCCGCCATGCCTTGCTTCTTCTCCATCGTCTCCGGGTCCGTGATCGCGGACGGTTCGATCGTATTCGCGATCAGGATGTCGCGCAGGATCAGCTGGAGCGGGAAACGGATGGGATCCTTGAGGTAGATGAACGCATCGAAGAAGGAGTTCCAGTGTCCGACCGCATAGAACAGGACCAGCACCGCCAGCAGCGGTTTGGACAGCGGCAGAACGATCTTGAGCAGATATTTGAAGTGTGAGCATCCGTCGATCGCGGAAGCCTCGTACAGCTCGTTCGGGATGCTCTGGACCAGGAACGTGCGCGCGATGATGAGGTGGAAGACGCCCATGGCGTTCGGGATGATCAGCACGGCGCGTTTGTCGATCAGGTCGAGGTTCTGCATCAGGATGTAGGTCGGGATCAGGCCGCCGCCGAAGATCATGGTGAAGGTGAACAGCCCCATGATGAGGTTCCGGCCGGGCATGTCCTGCTTGCGGGTCAACGGATACGCGGCGAGCATCGTCATGGTCACGTTGACGGTCGTACCGACGATCGTGTAGAAAATGGTGTTGGCGTATCCCTGCATGATCTGTTTATATCCGAAGACCGTCGCGAATCCTTCGAGTGAGAAATCCACCGGCCACAGGACGACCTTGCCGGTGACGACCGCGTTTTTGTCGCTGAACGCGGCGGCGAAGACGTAGATCAGCGGATACGCGACCACCAGCAGCGCGAGCAGCAGGAACGCGTCGTTCAGGATGTAGTACATCCGGTCGTCTCTGGACAGCTTGATGGTGCTTTTCTGTGCTTTCGATATGGCGCTCATTTTCTCTCCCCCTCCCTTACCACAAACTGGTTTCGCTGACTTTGTTGGCGATCTTGTTCACCGAAACCAGCAGGATCATGTTGATCACCGAGTTGAACAGTCCGATGGCGGTCGCGTAGGCGAACTGCGGGGCGTTCGACGCAAGGGAGATCTTGTACACGTAGGTCGAGATGATTTCAGATGTGCGGCGGTTGAGCGTGGACTGCATCAGCCATACTTTTTCAAAACCGACGCTCATGATCGAACCGGAGTTGAGGATGAGCAGCGTGATGACCGTCGGCAGGATGCCGGGAAAGTCGATGTAGCGGACGCGCTGGAAGCGGGACGCGCCGTCGATGACCGCGGCTTCGTGGATATCCATGTCGATGCCGGCGAGCGCCGCGATGTAGATGATGGAGTTGTAGCCCATGTGCTGCCAGATTCCGGACCATACATAGATGGACTTGAACCATTCCGGTTTGCCCATGAAATGGACCGGCTCGACGCCGATGAATCCCAGAAGGGTGTTGAAGATACCGGTGCGGGTGTTGGTGAACGAGAGGACCATGCCGACGAGGACGACCGTCGAGATGAAGTACGGCATATAGGTGACGAACTGAACCGTTTTCTTGAACTTGAGATTCAGCGTCGCGTTGAGCGTCAGCGCGAGGACGATCGGGATCGGGAATCCGGCCAGCAGCTGGTAGATGCTGATGCCGAGCGTATTTTTGATGAGCATCCCGAATTCCTTGAAGGCAAAGAAACGCTTGAAGTTGTCAAATCCGATCCAGGGGCTCCCCCAGATGCCTTCCTGGATCCGGAAGTTCTTGAATGCCAGCTGTACACCGTACATCGGTCCGTACTTGAACAGCAGCAGCCAGACTACGGGCAGCGCGACGATGAGGTACAGCTGCCAGTTCCGTTGCATCCGCTTCATGGTGCGGTATGACTTGGATTTCGTGTTCACTTCTTTTCCTCCCTCCGATTCTCCGTCATGTTGTTTCCGCTTCTGATCATGTGTGGATTTTCCTTCCCTTCCTGTCCGCTATTCCCGTCTTGCGGTAAAAATATGTATTGATGACATCCCGCCATTCGCAGGCATCGCGGAACTGGGTATCCAGACGTTCCGCGACCGGTCCGAACGCATCGGGATGCAATCGCCCCTTGATCGCCTGCCAGGCGCGGATCATGTCCCCGACCTCCTCGACGCCCTCGAAGTGGGTGTCGTAGATGTGCTGGAGAAGGGTGGATCCGGACCGGAGGCGATAGCTGTAAGGCAAACGGTGGAAAAAGAGGAGGAGCTCCTCGGGACAAGTCTCAGGGGAATCGAACAGGGCGGCCGTCGGCTCGGGATACTGCGCGGTGAAAGCGGTCCCGCCCGGACGGCGGGTGCGGTCCACTCCGATCGCCTCATGATCCGCACGGTGGTATGTGCCCCAATATGCGTACTCGTATCCGTCGACGTTGGGGCCGTAATGGTAGGAGGGATTGCACATCCAGCCGATGCCGAGCGGGGCGTTGTACTTCTCATACGTACTGCGGGAGGAAAGAAGCATCGCCCGGACGGTGAGCACAACCTCGGGGTCGGAACCCAGCGTGAGGCGGATCCACTCGTCCGCGATCTCCCCGGAACCCAGCTGCGGATCCCAGCACAGCCGGGCGTAGCCGAACAGGTTCGCCTGGGCCAGCGTATGTCCGGTCCAGTTGCGGTCGAGTCCGACGTTCACGACGCCCGCGATACCCTCGACCGTCCCGTCGGTGATCATGGAGCCGACCGTGCCCGGATGTTCCGGATTCCCCATGTCGAAATCGAAGATTTCCTTCCAGAGCGGCACCAGATAGCACAAGTGCTTCTGCTGGCCGGTATACTCCTGGGTGATCTGCAGTTCCATCACCTCCCGCGTGCGCCGAAGAGCGCCGAACAGGGGGGAGACCGGCTCCCGTATCTGGAAATCGACCGGCCCGTTCTTGATCTGGAGAAGCACGTTGTCGTCGAAATCCCCATCCAGGGGCATGAAATTCTCGTATGCGGCTTTGGGCCGGTCGGTCCGGGTGTCGCGCCAGTCCTGCATGCAGTTGTACACGAAGCATCGCCAGACGACGATCCCTCCGAACGGATGAAGCGCGCGGGCGATCGTGTCCGCGCCGTCCGCATGGGTCCGTCCGTCCGCGGCGGGTCCGGGCAGGAACTCGGAGTCGGCTTTCACCAGAAAACCGCGCAGGTCAGGGACATACCGGTACACCAGCGCCGTCTGCTCCGTCCAGAAGCGGATGACCGCCGGATCCAGCGGATCCGCAGTCCCGAGTCCGCCGACCAGGATCGGGCTGGTGAAGTTGACGCACAGCATCAGACGGATGCCGTAATCCCGGAACACTTCCGCCAGGCGCGCGACATCGGGCAGGAAATCCTCGGTGATCAGCCGGACGGCCGCACCGCGCACATTCACATTGTTGATGCTGACCGTATTGATCCCGACGGAAGCCAGCAGCCTCGCATAGTCCCGTGCGCGTCCGAGATCGCGGATGAACCGGTCGTTCTCGAAAAAAATGGAACGACCCGCGTAGCCCCTCTCGATGGAGCCGTCCAGGTTGTCCCAATGATTGATCATCCTGAGTGCGGAAACCGGGTTCTCGATCCGGTCCATGTCATCGATGGCGGAGCCGCAGGCCAGCAGCCGAAGGAGCCGGAAGACCCCGTACAGCGTCCCGTTGGGATCCGCCCCGATGACCAGCAGCGCGCCGCCCGCATCGGCCCGGCAGATCCGGAAGCCCTCGCGCCGAAGTCCGGCGGCCGCTTCGGAGCCGACTCCGTCCGGCAGTTGCGCATCGGGGCCGAGGGTCATGATGTGGATGCCGCCGGAGGAGACCGGCGCGCCGGATGTGCATACCGGACGGGTTCCCGTGGCCGACTCCAGCCCGCGGACGAGTTCGTCTGCGGCACGGAGCACGACCCGGTCCGAACCGTGGACGACGACCCTGCCAAGACATTCGTCGTTCCGTCCGGCGACCGGCAGAAGACGCGCCTGCATCCAGGCGTCGTATTCCGAATAGGTATCCGGAGTTATCGTAAGGTCGCGATCCGGCATCGGGCAGGTCCTCCATCGGAGCGCTCCCGGCCGGTATCGGTCCGGAGCGTATGGACAGGGTGTTCAAAAATATAAAGTTCAAACGTCCGCTTCTGTGGCACTTGACAATCATTATAATTCACTTCTGTAGGAAAAGGCAGCCGCAGACAAGAAAAACTATATACAAGAACGATCGGACATTCAACAGTCTGCGGGAGAAATGGCACAAAAGAAATTCAGATACCCCCCCCTCCTCTGTGGCTATCTGGCTGTGTTTTTCACGAATATTAACAACGTTTGCGTCTTTATTTTATCACATTCGCCATATTGTCAAGCATGGATTTCGCGAAGATGTTTTGTAATAATTAAAGAAAACGACTTCCCGCTGGATCCCTCTTTCTCACCCCGTGTCCGAGTCCGCCGCGCGCCGGCAATCCTCGGGGTCAGACAGGGGGGGGGAGGAACCGGATCGATGGACCTGGATATCGCACGCTGGCTAAGTGCCGTCGACATTGAAAACACGAATCCCCGGATCCGCGCCGTCCTGTCCGTTTCGGGGCAGGAGGGCTGGAACGTCCGTGAAAGCGTGTCGAAACACGTTGAGATCATCCAAGTGCTGAACGGCAGCTACTCCTGTCATGCGGACGGTCTTCACTACATCGTTTCCGCCGGCGAAGTTCTGGTCATTCCGCCCGGCAGCCTGCGGTCCGTCTCGGGCCGTCCCGGGGAAGACGCCGCCTGCCATGTGGTGCTCGTACGGTTCCCGGAGGGGGAGCGGCACACCGGCATCCCCCGGCAGCCTCTCATCTGCCGCACCGGATCGGATGAAACCCTCCTCCGTCTGTTCTCAGACTTGAGCCTTGAATGGGCGGTACAGGCTCCAGGATACACCACGAAGTGCAGGGCGCTGCTCCTGCTGATTCTGCATCGGTATCTGGTTCTGCTGGTCCACCATCAGCCGCACGAAACGCAGGATCCGCGTGTCGAACAGGCGATCGGCCATATCCTCCTCCATCTCGCGGAACCGCTCCGCGTATCGGACCTGTCCGAGCTGTCGGGTTTGAACCCGGTCTATTTCGGCACCTTGTTCAAAAGCTGCACGGGCATGTCCGTCAAGGCGTTCATCAACCGTGTGCGGGTCAACCGCGCGGAATCCCTGATCGCCGCGGCCGGGCTCACGGTCGAAGAAGCCGCACGCCGCTGCGGATTCGACGATGTCTCCTACTTCAGCAAAGTGTTCAAGAAAGAGCGCGGCCATTCTCCCTCCCGAACGGATGCGGACGACGGCGGAACGCACGCTTGACGCGGCTGCGGCATCCTGCTACGCTCGTAATCGACAGCGTTCTCAGACGAGGGCGGCGGGAGACAGCTTGAATGCTGGCCGAAGGAGCAACGCAGCGGAGGAGCCGATTCGCGCGAAATCTCTCAGGTACCAGAACCGTCGTCCGATGAGACTCTGAAAAGTCCCGCATCAGGGACACCGAAGGGGCAAACGGCCGTGTGATCCTGCGGATGCCCGGATCCGCGGCCGCGCAAACTCTCAGGTCGATGACAGAGTGCAGGCGGATTTTTTCCGTTTGCGCTTTTTTGTTATTGAGGCCGCTGGGACGGCCGAGGAGGATGAAGAATGGAAAACGGCGTCACTGCGCGCAAAACGCCTTTATATGATGCGCACCGGAGGTACGGCGGCCGCATGGTCGAGTACGCCGGATGGCTGCTGCCGGTCCAGTATGCCGGACTGGTGGAGGAGCATCGGGCCGTCCGGACACGTGCCGGATTGTTCGACGTCTCGCACATGGGTGAAATCGTGGTCGGCGGCCCCGATGCCGCCTTGTTTCTGGACCGGCTTCTCACCGCCCGCATCGCCGGGCTCCCGGCCGGTCAGGCCGCCTATTCGCCGATGTGCGCGGAAGACGGCGGGACACTGGATGATCTGCTGGTCTACCGGCGCGGGGACGGAACCTTTCTGCTCGTTGTGAACGCCGCCAACCGGGAGGCGGATTTCCGGTGGATCGCCGCGGCGGCCTCCCCGCACGGCCCGGCGGAGACGCGGGGGCTGCAAGTGGAGGTACGGGACGAGTCCGACGCCTTCGGGCTGGTCGCGCTGCAGGGTCCGCTTGCGGCCGGAATCCTGCGGTCAGCCGCCGGAGACGGCCCCTGCTCGCTGGGCAACTACCGTTTCGTCGAGGAGACCGACGTCGCCGGGGTCTCCTGCATGGTCGCGCGCACCGGATACACCGGGGAGGACGGATTCGAGATCATGATGCCCGCTTCCTGCGCGGAGGCGGTCTGGGACGCTCTGCTGCAGGCGGAAACCGTGACGGACGCGGACGGACCGGTCCATGCGGTCCCCTGCGGCCTCGGATGCCGCGACACGCTCCGTTTCGAAGCGGGGATGCCGTTGTACGGGAACGAACTTGCCCGTGACATCTCGCCGCTCGAAGCCGGTCTGGACCGATTCGTCCGCCTCGACAAGGAAGCGTTTGTCGGCCGGAAAGCGCTCGCGTCCCAGTCGGAATCCGGAGCGCCGCGCCGGCTGGTCGGATTCGAGATGACCGGCCGCGGTGTCGCGCGGCACGGTTATCCGGTCTACGACGCCGACGGGTCGCGGAGGATCGGTTCCGTAACCACCGGCTACCACTCCCCCACACTCGGCGCCGCGGTCGGCACCGCGCTCGTGGAGGCCGCCCGCGCCGGGGATGCCGGACTTCTGGTCGAGATCCGCGGCGCAATGATTCCCGCGATGATCCGTTCACGTTTCTTTTATAGGAAAGGAAGGACAGCAAAATGAAGACACCAGACGGACTTCTCTACACAAATGAGCATGAATGGATCCTCCCGGAGGACGGAACCGCGCGGGTCGGCATTTCCGATTATGCGCAGGACCATCTGGGTGACGTCGTCTTCGTGGAACTGCCGGCAGTCGGGACGGTCCTATCGGCAGGTGACGCACTGGCCAGTCTGGAGTCGGTAAAAGCGGTTTCGGAGGTCTTCATGCCGAAATCCGGCCGGGTGCTGGAAGTCAACGCCGATCTGGAGACCTCCCCGGAAAAGCTCAACGAAGACCCCTACGGAAGCTGGATCGCACGGGTGGCGTTCGACGAACCCCTGGATCCCGGCGACTTCATGGATGCGGAAGCGTATCGCGCGTTCTGCGCGGAGGAGTAGCCATGCCGCCCTATGTGCCCAATACCGCGCCGGATGTCCGGCGCATGCTGGATACGGTCGGGGTGCCGGATCTCGACGCGCTTTTCGCGGACATCCCCGCGGAGGTCCGGCTGCACAGAGCCCTGTCCCTGCCTGAAGGCCTGTCGGAATTCGAACTGACGGAACGCCTGACCCGTCTGTCCGAGCGCGGCATGCAGGCGGTACGGGCGGTTTCGTTCCTCGGGGCGGGTACGTACGACCACGTCGTACCGGCCGCGCTGGATGCGATCGTGTCCCGCCAGGAATTTTTCACGGCCTATACGCCGTACCAGCCGGAGATCAGCCAGGGCACGCTGCAGGCATTGTTCGAGTATCAGACCATGATCTGCTCGCTGACCGGGCTGCCGGCATCCAATGCATCGTTGTACGACGCGTCGTCCGCATGGATCGAAGCGGTCCGCATGGCGGCAGGCCAGACCCGACGGTCCCGTGTACTCGTCTCGGGCGGCGTCCACCCCCGGGCGGCCGTTGCGATGCGCACTGCGCTCGAGCCGGTCGGCATCGTTGTCGACACCGTTCCGCTGCGTGCCGGACGGACGGATCCGGATGCGCTCGGCACGATGCTCGCAAACGGCTCCTCTCCGGTTGCCGCGGTACTGGTCCAGAGTCCCAACTTCCTTGGGTATGTCGAGGATATCGCGCTGTATTCCGGACTGGCACGGGAGGCGGGGGCCCTGACGGTCCAGGGGATTATGGACGCATTGTCCCTGGCGGTCCTCCGCGCTCCGGGGGATTCCGGAGCGGACATCGCCGCCGGCAGCGGGCAGGCGTTCGGGTGCGGATTGTCGTTCGGCGGCCCGGCCTTCGGATTCATTACGGCGTCGGACAAGCTCCTGCGCCGTCTCCCCGGCCGGATCGTCGGCCAGTCCGTGGATGCGGAGGGCCGGCGCGCGTTTGTTCTGACTCTCCAGGCCCGTGAGCAGCACATCCGGCGTGAGAAGGCGAACTCCAACATCTGCAGCAACCACTCGTTGTACGCGCTTCGCGCCGCGGCCTATCTGGCGCTGGTCGGACCGGCCGGACTGCGGCGCATCGCCGAGGACTGCATGCGCAAGGCACGGCTTCTGGAAGCGGCTCTGCTGCGGACCGGCCTCTTTGAGAGGATCACGGACGCCCCGTTCTTTCGGGAGTTCACGCTGGCGTACCGCGGCGATCCGCAGGCGTTCCAGCGCAGCATGCGTTCCCGGGGCTATCTGGCGGGATTCGACCTTTCGCGCCTGGTGGGTCGGGACAATCCGGCATGTCCGGGCGGCGGCATGGTATTCTGCACAACCGAAAAAACCTCCGACTCCGATATCGGACGGTTCGCCGACGCGGTGGAGGCATTCGCCGCGGTCCGGCCGCAGACGGGAGGTCCGGTATGAGAAACGATCCGCCGCTGCTCTTTGAACGCTCACGACCCGGACGGCAGGGCGTCCGCACGGTCTCCATCCGGGATGACGCCCCCGCGGCTTCGGACATGATTCCCCCCGCACTGCTGCGTTCCGATACGCCACTGTTGCCCGAGATGTCCGAGGCGGACGTACTCCGGCACTATACCGTCCTCTCCCGCAGAAACTTCGGACTGGACGACGGCTTCTATCCCCTGGGTTCCTGCACCATGAAGCACAATCCCCGGATCGGCGAGTCGCTGTCCCGTCTGTCCGGTTTTGCCGACCTGCATCCCGACGTCCCGGACGAAGACGCGCAGGGCGCGCTGCAGCTGATGGGCGAACTGCAGGACATGCTGGCCGAGATCGCCGGCATGGACGCGTTCTCCCTGGCGCCTGCCGCAGGTGCACATGGTGAACTGACCGGTCTGCTGGTCCTCCGGGCCTGGCACGGAAAACGCGGAGACACCGCCCGGAACCGTATCCTGGTCCCGGACAGCGCGCACGGCACCAATCCCGCGAGTGCATCCGCCGCCGGATTCGAAGTGCTGCAGGTGCCCTCCGCGCCGGACGGCACCGTGGACATCGAAGCGCTCCGGGCGATGGCGACCGGACCGGACAGCGGCCGGATCGCCGGTCTGATGCTGACCAACCCGAACACCCTCGGGCTGTTCGAGACCCGCATCCGCGAGATCGCGGACATTGTTCACGGAGCAGGCGGACTGCTGTACTACGACGGCGCGAACCTGAACGCGATCATGGGAGTGGCCCGGCCGGGCGACATGGGATTCGACATCGTGCACCTCAACCTGCACAAGACGTTCGCCACACCGCACGGCGGCGGCGGTCCGGGCGCAGGGCCGGTCGGTGTGAAAGCGGCGCTGGCCGGATTCCTGCCTTCGCCGGTGATCCGCGTCACGACGGAACCCGGGCGGGAAGGTCCGGTATACCGCCGCCTGTCCCCCGGGCCGGACTCCATCGGACGCGTCCGCGAGAACGACGGGAATTTCGGCGTTCTCGTACGCGCTTACGCCTACATCCTCGCCATGGGCGGGGACGGGCTGGCGTTCGCCTCCCGGATGGCCGTCCTCAACGCAAACTACCTGCGGGTCAGGCTGGCCGGGATGTTCCACGTACCGTATGACCGGATCTGCATGCACGAGTTCGTCCTGTCCGGCCTCCGGAACGCCGACGGCGCACCGCCCGCACAGGGTTCCACCCTGTCGTTCGCGAAAAGGATGCTGGATTTCGGGATCCATCCGCCGACCGTGTATTTCCCTCTGATCGTTCCGGAAGCCATGATGATCGAGCCGACCGAAAGCGAGTCTCCGGAAACGCTGGATGATTTCGCCGGCATCATGGAAACGATCGCCGCCGAGGCCGTCTCCGGCTCCGTACGGCTTGAGGACGCTCCGTTCGGCACTCCGGTGCGGCGGATCGACGAGGTTCGCGCGGCACGGTCGCCGGTACTCCGCTGGACGCCGGGTGACGGGGATCGGGCATCCGGCTAATTATAAGGTTTTTTTGACTCCTTATTCACAATCTGTTCACCTTGTATGATAATGGGGGCGCATTCTTGTTTAAAATGCACACCCATTTATCATGCATGGAGGGAAATGGTGCAGAAGCATACGCATCCCGGCAGGCGCATCGGATCGTCTTCCCTGTCCGCGTCCCAGCCGCTGGTCCTGATCATCGACAATGATTGCGAGAAACCGGGAGGGTACGTGCACTTTCTGCGCAGGAGCGGTTACCGGATCCTGCACGCAAAGACCGGCGCCGCGGCGCTGGAGATGGTCCATGCGGATCTGGACTGCATCGTGCTCGATACCCGCCTGCCCGATATGTCGGGCTTCGATCTTGCCTGCATGCTGCGGGACACGTCTTCCGCCCCGATCCTGTTTCTGGCGGCCGCGGGCGGCGAAGACCAGATGGCCCGAGGTTTCCATCTGGGCGACGATTACATGGAGAAACCCTGCAACCTGCGTGAACTGTCGCTCCGCATCGGGGCGCATGTGCGGAGGACCGCTTCGTTCCGCACCATCAGCCGCCTGTCCTTCCCGCCCTTGATGATCGACCTGGATCTCCGCCAGGTCCGGGTCGACGGCAAAGAGGTTCCGATGACACCCAAGGAGTTCTCATTGATTTCCACCCTTGCGAGGGCACCCAACGAGGTGATCCCGTGCGCCAGCCTTTTCCGCAGGGTATGGCTCACCTCGGAAGGGTTTGACGGACACATGATCGCCGTCAACGTCAGCACCCTGCGCAAAAGGCTGGCGGCGGCGCTTCCGGGCTTCGACTTCATCCGGACGGAGTGGAGCAAAGGCTACATGTTCTCGTATCCGCCGATCCGGACCGAATAAGATCCGGCCCGGACCGGCCGTGCGGCGATGCCCCTGCTCAGATGAACAGGAGCGCATCCCCTTCCTCCGCGGTGCTCAGCATGCTGACCACACCGCCGATCTCGATGCCGTCGATCAGCTCTTCCTTGCGGATTCCCATCACGTCCATGGACATCGTGCAGGCCACCAGGCGTACGCCGCTGTCGATCGCCGACCGGATCAGCTCGTTCAGGGAGCTGATGTTCTTGTTCTTCATGACCCTGCGCATCATCCGGCTTCCGATCCCGGCCATGTTCATTTTCGACAGGCCCAACCGGGCCGGTCCGCGGGGCATCATCCTCCCGAACATCCCGGACACGAAATCCTTGCGGACGCGTACGCGGCGTTCTTTGCGCAGAATGTTCAACCCCCAGAACGTGAAGAACAGCGTCACCCTGCGTCCCATGGCCGCGGCTCCGTTGGCGATGATGAACGCGGCGAGCGCCTTGTCCATATCCTCGCTGAACACGACGATGGTTTTATCGTGTGCGTTCCGCGGCGATGCCGCGGCACCTGCCGTGGGGGCGGCGGTGATGAATCCCTTGCGGATCCAGTATCGCTCGGTCCGGCCTTCCTTCTCCGACCAGAGCAGATTGTTCCCGGTGCGCATGCACCATGCCTCCGCGTCTTTTCCGAACGCGGGATCGGTCGCCGCGATTTCCAGGATGTCGCCGGGAGTAAGCGTTTTCAGCCCTTCGCTGAGCTTCAGGATCGGACCGGGGCACTGCAGTCCGGACGCATCCACAGACTTGACGGCGACCGGCCGCGAAGCCGTGCGGGGCGCCGCGGATTCCCGGGCGGCAGCGGTGAACGACTCGGAACCGTCACCGGTATGATCCGGGTACCCCTGGCAGTTCACCGGGGAGGGCAGGACCGCATCGGTTCCGCAGGCTGGAACACCGGAATCGTTGACCGGAGCGGTCTCGGCTTCTTTCACGCTGCTGTACAGCAGAAAACCCCCGCTCAGGTTGTAGACCGCGTCGAAGCCGTTCTGCCTCAGGATGCGTTCCGCGACGTAGCCGCGCAGGCCGACCCGGCAATAGATCAGGATCTCCTTGTCGTGCGGTACGTCCGCCAGCCGGTCGCGAAGGTCGTCCACCGGGAGGTTCTGCGCCCCCTCGATATGCCCGAGCTCGAATTCCTCGGGCGTCCGGACATCAAGGATGACGAACCGGTTGCGGTCGAGCCCGTCGACATCGTGCCAGTGCAGGACCCGGGTCAACCCGTCGAGGATGTTCACCGCGGTGAATCCGGCCATATTGACCGGATCCTTGGCGGCGGAGAACGGCGGGGCGTATGCGAGTTCCAGATTCTGAAGCTGATCCACGGTCGCACCCAGCTTGATCGCGGTCGCGATCACGTCGATGCGCTTGTCCACCCCGTCCGGGCCGACCGCCTGAGCACCCAGAACCTTGCGGGTCTCCGGTGAAAAAAGAAGCTTGAGCGTCATCTGCGTCCCGCCGGGGTAGTACCCGGCGTGGGAGAGCGGATGGATGTATGTCTTCTCGTACGGTATTCCGTTGCGCTTCAGGTTTTTCTCGTTGCTTCCGGTGGTCGCGGCCGCCAGATCAAACACTTTGATGATGGATGAACCGATGACGCCTTCGAACGGGACATCCCGGCCGGCGATGTTGTCCGCGGCGGTACGTCCCTGCCGGTTGGCGGGGCCGGCAAGCGGCAGCAGCGTGTTTTTGCCGGAGATCATGTCATAGGTTTCGATCGCATCCCCGACCGCATAGATGTCCGGATCGGATGTCCTCTGATGCCGGTCGACACGGATGCCGCCGCGCTCGCCGATTTCCAGGCCCGCATCGCGCGCCAGCTCGCTTTCCGGACGGACACCGATGCTCAGGACTACCATGTCCGCCGGAACCGGTCCGCCCTTGTCGAGCAGGACCTCGAGGGAGTTACCCGCGGAACGGATGCCGGTGATCGCGGATCCGAGCGACAGCGCGATGCCGTTCTGCTTGAGGCTGGACTGCAGGACGGCCGCCATCTCGTAGTCGAACGGAGCCATGACCTGGTCGAGCGCTTCCACCAGCGTGACCGGGATGCCTCTCTCACGCAGATTTTCGGCCATTTCGATGCCGATGAATCCGCCTCCGACCACCACGGCGCGGCGGACTTTCCCGCTGTCGACGAATTCACGGATCCGGAGGGTATCGGGGACGTTCCGCAACGTAAACACCCCGGGCAGGTCACGGCCTTCGATACGCGGCACAAACGGACGCGCGCCGGGCGACAGGATCACCTTGTCATAACTCTCATCGTATTCAAGGCCGGTCTTCGTCTCGCGGACATGCACCTTTTTCCCGGTGCGGTCCAGCGCTGTCACCTCGCTGTTCACCCGTACATCGATCCGGAACCGGGCGCGCATGGCTTCCGGGGTCTGCACCAGGAGCCGGTCCTGCTCACGGATGACGTCGCCGACATAGTACGGCAGTCCGCAGTTCGCATAGGAGATGTGCTCCCCCCGCTCGAACAGAATGATCTCCGCGTTCTCGTCCAGTCTCCGGAGCCGGGCAGCCGCGCTTGCGCCGCCCGCGACGCCTCCCACGATCAATACTTTCAACATACGGCTTCCATCCTTTGCTTCGATTGATCCGCTATGATTATGATTATATCCAGAAAAAACCGGACGCATCGCTGAGCAATCCGTCCGGCGTTTCGATCAGCCGCTCCTCTGTCCCCTTATCGGGCCAGCATGTCTACGTAGGCCTGTTTCGATTGAGCTCCTACGCCCTTGGCCGTGATCTTGCCGTTCTTGATGACGATGACCGTGGGAATGCTCATGATGCCGAACTTGCCGGCCAGATCCGGTTCTTCGTCCACATTGACCTTGCAGACCTTCGCCTTGTCCCCCATTTCACCGGCCAGCGCTTCGATCGTCGGCGCCACCATCCGGCAGGGCATGCACCAGGTCGCCCAGAAATCGATCAGTACCGGTTTGTCGGATTTCAAGACCTCGTTGTCGAAGTTGGCGGCAGTCAGATCCAATACGTTCTTGCTCATGTACATTCCCCTTTCCATGTCCGTCATGCTTTTCTATACCGGAGTATAGGGAAAACGGATGCGCGGGTAAGTGACAAAATCACGATCCGCGGCAGGATTCCGGAAACAGCCGGACCGGATCCCGCCCGCTTTTTTCAACCATTGGTTGAAAAGCGGTGGTTTTCTCAAGTAGCCTTCCATTGCGGACTGGCAGCGAAAAGTCTATACCTGATGACAGGAAAGACTTCCGGCGGAAAGCGGGGCAGGTTCATGGAGTATCCGATCGGAGATATCATCCGGCAGAAGCGGAAATCGCGCGGCATGACGCAAAGCCGGCTCGCCGACGTTCTCGGGGTATCGGTCGCCGCGGTGTCAAAATGGGAAACCGGCCGTGCGTACCCCGATATCACGCTGTTGTCACCCATCGCCCGGCACCTCGGGTGCTCGGTGGATGGATTGCTGGGCTGCGATGCCATCCTGTCCGAGGAGAGGGTGATGGAGATATGCAGCCGCTGCTCGGCCCTGTTTGAGTCGCGCGGGTACGAAAGCGCGGTCCGGCTGTGCGAGGATGCCGTCCGGGAGCAGCCCGGCAACCCGCTCCTGATGCTGCGGCTGGCAAACGTGCTGATGACGCACCTCTCCTGCGTCGGAACCGAAACGGACGCCGACGATCTGACGGAACGCGCGGCTGGCCTTCTGCGGGAAGCGGTTCGAAGCGATGCCGCCTGGATCCGGGACGCGGCATGGCAAGGTTTATGTGTCCTGTTCCTGCGCCAGGCCCGATACACGGAGGCGCTGGAAGCGCTGAATGAAATTCCCGCCTCGGTGGTCGATCCGGAACAGATGAGGGTATCCGTCTACTACGCGATGGACGAGCACGAGAAAGCGCGGATCGCGGCGCTCCGCATGCTGGTGACCCACATCGGCGCCTGTGATGCCGCATTGACGACGCTCGCCAAGGTCGCACGACGGAAGCGGGATTATACGCAGGCCTTGAGGATGATCAAACTGAACCTGCGGCTGTCGGGAATGTTCGACAGGGACCTGCTTTACGGGCAGGATCTGAGTCCGTACCTGATGATGGCCGAATGCCGGGCGGAACAGGGAAAACCGCGTGAAACACTGGATGCCCTTCGCATGTTCTCCGACTGCGCATTCAGAGTCGGCGATCCTCAGGCGTTGTCGGACAGCCCCTTTTTCCATGGTCTGGACATCGGATCGCCACCGTGGTCGAGAAGCCGTTTGAACCGGTGCATCCGCTCGATGGTGTCGGACAATCCGGCTTTCATCTCGCTGTCGGACGACAAGGAGTTCCAGGATATCCTGCGGAGGCTGGAGACCCTGCCGGAATAGCGATCCACACGGAGGACGGACGGATCCGGACAAAGAAAACCGGACCGTTCGCCTCTCGGCAAACGGCCCGGATTCAACGGTTCTGGTGGAGCTAACGGGACTCGAACCCGTGACCCCAACACTGCCAGTGTTGTGCGCTCCCAGCTGCGCTATAGCCCCAAGCCCGCTTATTCTATCCCACGGGTTTTCCTCTGTCAAGGCGATGTCCCGTGTGCGCGGGCGGTAGCCGCAAGGGTTCCGCGGGTGTGCCCCCGCGGCGATTCCGCGGGGGTGCGAAATCCCGTCAGTCCAGTGTGAACAGGAACGTCAGATCGTGCTGCGCGGTATACTCCGCATCGAAGGCAAGCCCGTGCCGCGCCTCCAGGTCAAACTTGCCGGTTCCGCCGCCCGGCAGGGTTCCGAACAGGAACGATCCGGTTTCAGCGGCCCAGCGCGTGGCTGCCGCATATCCGGACAGCCAGTCGCTCTCCTCCGGATGAACCCGTATGCCCAGAGCCAGCTGCGTCAACGTCTGCTCGCGGTTGATGGCGCTCCAATCGGGGAACGCGTCGGGCATGACGTCGGTGAAGGGCAGCGTGCTTGACGGATTCCGGACGAATCCGGTCAGGCTGACATCGATCGGACAGGTTGAGTTGTTGCGGATGGACAGCACGGGAGAAACAAAGGGGACTTCCAGGTCGGCATCGATTCCCCAGGATGCCGAGGTCGGATGCATCACGGAAAACACCAGGGGCGTCGCGGCGCCCCGGACCGTAACCGTGGAAGAGTCGATACTGCCGGCGCCGGAGAACGATTCGGCGCGCACGGCCGAACCTGCCGTCAGGATGGCCGCCGCCGCGGCCAGCACGGGAATCAACCGGATTGCTATGGAACGTATCATGCTTGTCATCCTCCTTTCGCTTCAATCCACCGAAAAGGTGAGGACCAGGGTGTGGGCGGCGACAAACCGGCGGGCGACCGCCAATCCGTGGCACGCCGAGAAACCGATCGAGCCGGATCCGCCCGCGGACAGGGTCCCCATGGGCGTTCCGTCGATGTCCGCAGCATACGCGACGGACTCATGTGCGCCGGAATCCCAACCGGTCTGCTGCCGGGCGAACACGCCGAGTGCGATGAAGCGCATGGAATCCTCGGCGTTCAGCAGGTCCCACGGCTTGTCCGCCGCTCCCACGTCCTCCAGCAGCACTTCGTCCGGATCGTCCAGGACCGGAGCGGCCGCTGCGGCCAGCGACTGGATCCCCACCCGGATACGGACCTTGCTGAGGTTGGTGATCTCGATGTCCGGAGCGGTAAACGGATTCTCGTTGTTCGGATCGATCGTCCAGGCCGCGGCGACCGGATGCGTGACGCTCAGGGTCAGCGTTCCGATGCTCCCGGTGACCGGAATGACCCGCTCGATGCTCCCCTCCCCGAATGCGATGTCGGCCGCCTGCGCAGGTGCCGCGCCGGCCGTTGCGACCAGCAGTGCCGCCGCTGCGGCCAGGATGAGACGGATCGGTCTAGTTCTTGCCATTCTTTCTCTCCTCCATACCATTCCGGGATTCTCCGGGGGAGTCGATCCCGTCCGTTTCTTCCGCTTCCCCGGCACGGACGGAGATCCGGATCCGGAATCCCGTTTTGCTGATGTACGACTCCGTGTCTTCCGTAAAATAGTTCAGATAAGCGACCGCTACGTGGCTCCCCTCCGGGACCGCTTCCAGCAGCCGGACCTGACGCACGTGCTGTCCGGGATGCATGGCGGCCGATCGGGCGACGCACCGCCCGTCCAGATGGATCTCCGCCTGCTGGATCACCTGGTTGCCGGGCACGTTCTCCACCACCCAGTCGCCCAGGGTACCGGCCGCACCGTTGGAGAAAGCGGCATAGGATGACACGGTATCGGTCACCATCATCTGCTTCTCCTGCAGTGCGGCCAGGAGGGCCCGGTCCGACTCCCTCCTGTATCCGCCGTCGATCGCCTCTCCCGCCCCCGGATCCAGTTCGACCGACCGGAGCGTTCCCGACGTCCCGAGTGCGTCTCCCTCACGACCGGTCTCCGGCAATGCGGCGATCAGCCCTGCCGCAGCGATCAGCGCGGCCGCCAGCAGACAAGCCCGTCGGACGCGCCGCCTCCCGTTCTTCCCTTTCCCATCCGGCACTCCCTTCCATCCTCCTCCGTTTTGTTCCGGCATCCGCCGGACAGGATGGATTCTACCGCCGCCGAAGCCGCCGGTTTCCGGCAGTCGAACGACAAAAGTCCTGTTTCCGCCCTGCCTGTCCGGCCTGCCGCGGCAACGATATAATAGGTCGCAGGATACCCAGCCCGAACACCGGAGGCCGACCATGCCGGATCCCCTGCAGACCTTGCCGATCCTGTGTCCTTTGGTCTTTCTCGCGGGATTCATCGACTCCATCGCGGGCGGCGGCGGACTGGTGTCCCTGCCGGCCTATCTGCTATGCGGATTTCCGGCGCACGTGGCGTTCGGGTCGAACAAGATGTCTTCTTCCGTCGGCACGCTCGTCGCCACCTGGCGGTACGCGCGCAGCCGGTCCATGGACATCCGTGCAGGGCTGGCGGGCGGCGCGGCCGCGCTGGCCGGCTCCTTCGCCGGCGCACGGCTGGCGCTGGCGGTGAGCGACCGTTTTCTGCGCATGCTGCTCCTGGTGCTTCTGCCCGTCGTCGCGGCCACCACCCTGCTGCGGCGGAAAGGGGATGCGGACAACGCGAACAGGCGTTTCCCATCCGGGAAACGCCTGTATGCCGTCACAGCCGGGATCTGCCTTCTGATCGGGGCCTATGACGGATTCTTCGGTCCGGGCACCGGAACCTTCCTGATCCTCGCCTTTACCGGAGTGCTGGGATTCGATTACGCCAAGGCGGGCGGTACGGCCAAGATCGTGAACCTGGCGTCCAATATCGCCGCCGTGACCCTGTTTGCGGCGAACGCGAAAATCGTGCTCTGGGCGGCGGTTCCCGCGGCATTATGCAGTGTCGCGGGCAACTGGATCGGCTCGGGCATGGCCATCCGCCGCGGCGCGGGCTTCATCCGGACCGTGCTGGTCGGCGTGCTGATCCTGCTCTTCATCCGGCTGCTGGTGGATTTCCTGGCCGGGTGACACGGTCCGCCGGAGCGGTTTTTGCTAGAATCCGAGATCCTCGTCGACCAGCCAGACCTGCAGGCTGCGGACACCGCCCGGCGCCCGTTCGAGCGTTACGGCGATCCGGCACATCCGGTCCGGCGAATCACAGTCCGTGCAGCGGTCCAGCACCGCGCAGGGCGTCTTCAGGCCCAGCCGCCGCGCGTTCTTCCCGCAGGCCTCTTCCCGGACGCGGCGCAACCCGTCCGCGGCATCGTCCGCGATTTTGTTCCGTCCGACGATCAGGATGACATCTTCCGGTCCCCAGCACATCGCGGCGACCCGGTTCCCGGTGCCGTCGATGTTGACCAGTTTGCCGTCCCGCGTCACGGCGTTCGAGCTCGCCAGATAGACCGACGCGGCGGAGGCCCGCCTCCGGGCCGCTTGGGAATCCGCGTCTCTCCAGTGCCAGGACACCTCGTTCCCCTGCGCCGCGAGTTTCTCGTACAAGCCGAGTTCCTGGATCGTCCAGGAACCGCCGATCCCCACCGAACGGTTTCCGATATAGGCCATCACGGCGTCCGCGGCTTCGTTCCGATCCCGGAACACCCGTGCCTGAAACCCGTTTTTCTCCAATGCGGAAGCGATCGCAGTCAAATCCATATCCTGTCCTCCCGAAACAAGCCGGGGAATCCTTTCCGGTCCCCGGCAGGCGTTGAATCAAGGATACCATGCCGCGCGCCGGTGCGAAGGCGCCGCCGCCATCATGAACTGTTTGTGATTCCCTCCATGATTTGCTACGATCGATACGTCCGGCCGCGCGGATATGCGCCGGCGGAGAAAGGCAGGCTGGAATATGGCGTTGCTCGAAACCCGCATCGATACCGGAGCGCTCCGCGGCATACGCGGGGAGTCGCCGGATGTCACTGTTTTCCGGGGGATCCCGTTTGCGGCGCCCCCGGTGGGGGACAACCGCTGGAAGGCGCCCCTGCCCGCCGCCCCTTGGGAGGGCGTGCGGGATTGCTCCTCCTTCGGCCGGGTATGCCCGCAGACGGACTTCGATCCGGACGCGTTCTATGTGCATGAATTCTACCACGCGCTCGCACGGGCACCGATGTCGGAGGACTGCCTGTACCTGAACGTCTGGACGCCTGCATCCGCGGCGTCCGACCGGCTTCCCGTCCTGTTCTGGATCCACGGCGGCGGATTCGTCCACGGCGCGGGCAGCGAATTTCCGTTTGACGGGGAGGCGATGGCGCGGCGGGGAGTGATCCTGGTAACGTTCAACTACCGTCTCGGCGTGCTCGGGTTTCTGACCCATCCGGAACTCTCGGCCGAATCCCCGACCGGAAGTTCGGGCAACTACGGACTCCTGGACCAGGCCGCGGCGCTGGACTGGACCCGCCGGAACATCGCGGCGTTCGGCGGGGATCCCGGCCGCATCACCGTTTTCGGGCAGTCCGCGGGAGCCATGAGCGTGCAGATGCTTCTGACCTCCCCCCTGACCATGGACAAGATGGCGGGGGCGATCCTCCAGTCCGGCGGAGGCCTGCATACGTTCGGGCGGATCACGCAGCGTCAGGCCGGCGAAAAGCTGGGGCACCGGTGGATGAAAGCCTGCGGCTGGGACTCGGTCCGTTTGATGCGGGACAAGACGCCCGAAGAGCTTTTCGCGGCGCTCGATGCGGCCAATTCCCGCGTCGAGGGGCGTCCTTTCGGATTCCGGCCGGTCGTCGACGGGTACCTGGTGACCGAGGAACCGCTGCGGACGATCCGCGACGGACGGCTGCCCGACATCCCGATCCTTGCGGGATCCCTTGCGGACGAAGGCAACTCGCTCGGGGGCTCCCGCGACATCACGATCGGAATGGCCGCGGGTTCCCGCGCGCTGGCGTCGATCTGGCCGCGCAGGACCGGGCGTCCCGCATGGCATTATCACTTCACGCGCAAGGCTCCGGGAGACGACCGCGGTGCGTTCCACTCCGCGGAATTATGGTACGTCTTCGGCACCCAGAGCCGGGCCTGGCGCCCGTGGGAGCCGGTCGATGCGGTCCTGTCGGAGCGGATGTCGGGATACTGGACCGGATTTGCGAAGAACGGCGATCCCAACGGTCCGGGACTCCCGGCTTGGCCGTCCTTCAGTGAGGACGCACCGTTGAGCCTCCGGATCGGCGAGGAGACCGTTCCGTTCCGGCTGGACGCGGATCCGGAGATCGCGGCCGCCGAGCGCAAGCTCTTCCGGTCCCTGGAGACTCTGTGATCCGCAGACGCCATTCTCATGGGATTCTAATCCGCCTATCCCGGCTTTCACAACCGGCGGCGATATCCTGATCCCGATCCGCAACGGACCGGCGGCATGCCGGACATCGGATATCAGGAGGAAAGAGGAACATGATCACGCTGGAACAGGTCGAACTGCTTCGCTCCAAGGCGGACGTCACGTATGAGGAAGCGCGTCAGGCGCTGGAAGCCGCGAACGGCGACCTGCTCGACGCAGTGGTCCTGCTGGAGATCCAGGGCAAGGTCAAGCCGCCCAAGGCCGCAGGCCGCAACGCGCGGGACGCTTCCGCGGACCGGACGGACGGACCGGCCGAAGCGCAGGGTACCGGGACGCCCGAAGCCGGTCGGGCCGGAACCGCGGAGAAACCGAACGACGGCAAGTGCCGCCGGACGGGCGCCGATTCCGGATTCCACAAGCTCTGGGCATGGATCAAGCGCGTGGTGTACATCGGCAACCACAACCACTTTGTGGCGACCCGGGGCACCCAGACCGTCCTGACCCTGCCGATCACCGCGCTCGTTCTGCTCGGGATCTGCTTCTTCTGGGCCGTCCTGGCGCTGGTGGTCATCGGGATGTTCACCGGATTCCGGTATTCCTTCAAAGGCCCGGACATCCACACGGACGCCGCGAACAACATCATGAATTCAGCGGCCGAAGCGGCCGAGACCCTGAAGCGCGATGTCGGAACGGCCATCAACAAGGATCAGGCAAAAAACGACGCCCGCTGACCGAACACCAGCCGGGGCCGGACGGGGATCCCGTCCGGCCCCGCGCCGGTTCCTCGGACCGGGCGGACCCCATTCCGGAGGCCATTATGGGAGAGCGGATCCTCATCGTGGAGGATGAAGAAAAAATCGCCCGGTTCGTCGAACTTGAGTTGAACTACGAGGGCTACCGGGCCGACAAGGCCGCGGACGGCCGGATCGGCCTCGAGATGGCCAAGGACGGCGGATACGACCTGGTGCTGCTGGATATCATGCTGCCGGGACTGAACGGCATGGAGGTGCTTCGGCGTCTCCGTGCCGTTACGGATGTCCCGGTCATCATGCTGACGGCGCGGGATGCGGTCATGGACAAAGTGTCCGGTCTGGACAACGGAGCGGACGACTACATCGCCAAGCCGTTCGCCATCGAAGAACTGCTGGCGCGGATCCGGAGCGCGCTTCGCAAATCCCGCGCCTCGAAGGAGGCCGGCGA
>JAGOFF010000128.1 GCA_017997315.1 Clostridia bacterium | reverse complement strand
TGTTGGTCTGTGCCAGATTGAGGCATGTAGAGAGCTCAGGTTGGGGACAGAAACGCTACATGAGCATGACGCATCTGGATAGTTGGGAGGTGGATAGCGAGTCGATCGTCGGTTGACGACCAACTACTAGGTGGGAAGCAAAGTGCGAAAAATCTCGAACGGTACCTCCGATCGTGGCGTGACCCTCGTCACGGTCTTAACCGGCCGATCCGGGTATCATGGATCCATACGACCAGACCAATGGTCTGAAACGGCGGAAGAAGCCGTGGAACGGGAGGTACAAGGATATGGTGCAGAAAACGGTCATCCGGGTGGGAGGCATGAGCTGCGCGCATTGCGTCCGCCGCGTGGAGAACGCGCTAAAGGGCGTCGAAGGGACAGTGACCGTATCGGTCGATCTGGCTTCGGGCTCCGCAGAGGTCCAGTATGACGACGCGACGGCGGACATGACGGCATTGCGCACCGCCATTGAGGACGTCGGATATGAGGCATTGTCTTGATTAAGGTTGCGTTAACGCGGATGAATTTACAGACAACCGTGCTATAATTGCTTTGAACGACCAAGAAACGTTCAAGGAGGGTTGAAAGGAGTAAAGCGCATGAACAGAAAGTTCGAAATGAACAACATCGATGTCCAGAAATTCATCGCGGCGCTTGACAAGTGCAAGGGCAACGTATATCTGGTCACCGAGGAGAACGACCACTTCAACCTGAAAAGCAAACTGAGCCAGCTCGCGGGCATCGTCAAGCTGATCGAGGGCGGCAAGGTGCTCAAGGCCAGCATCGTCTGCGACGATCCTGAAGATGAATCCATGCTGTTCCGGATGAACTTGTTCGGCTGACCGGCCGACCGGTTAATGCACCTCGACACAACAACCGGGAGGGCGTCGACAAGCGATGCCCTCCCGGTTCGAGTTCATCACGACCCCATGCAGCAGGAAGCATCCATGAATTCAATCCCGTTGTCCCTTGGTCTGGATATCGGTTCCACCACTGTAAAACTCGTATTGATGCAGGGAGAACAAATCCTGGACCGCCAGTATATGCGGCACCAGTCCGACATCCGCGGGACTTTGGCCCGCTGCCTTGAAGACCTTGAACGCAGCCATCCCGAAGTCCGCGTCCGTGTGCGGGTCACCGGATCGGGGGGATTGAGCGTATCACGCGTGATCCGCGTACCGTTTGTGCAGGAAGTCGTAGCCGGCACGGAAGCCGTACGCCGGTTTCTGCCGGACACGGACGTCGTCATCGAACTCGGGGGCGAAGACGCCAAGATCACTTACATGAAACCCGTTCCCGAGCAGCGTATGAACGGGACCTGCGCCGGCGGCACCGGCGCTTTCATCGACCAGATGGCGCAGCTGCTCCAGACGGATGCCCCTGGCCTGGACCGCCTGGCGGCACAGGCTGTCCAGCTGTACCCGATCGCCTCACGCTGCGGCGTGTTCGCCAAGACCGACCTGCAGCCGCTGCTCAACGAGGGCGCTTCCCGGCCGGATCTGGCCGCGTCGGTACTCCAGGCGGTGGTGACCCAGACCATCGCAGGTCTGGCCTGCGGGCATCCGATCCGCGGGCACGTGGCCTTGCTGGGCGGGCCGCTGCACTTTCTCCCGTCACTCCGCGAGGCGTTCCGCAGGACGCTGGAGAATCAGGTGCAGTCCATGACAGCACCCGACGATGCCCAATTGTACGTGTCGATCGGAGCGGCGCTGATCGCCGCGGACGGGGAAGGGGACGCCTGCCCTCTGAGTGAAATCGCGGAGCGGTTCCGGGACGCGCCGGATCTGGATCCGGATGTCGGACGCATGCGACCGTTGTTTGCCGACGAGTCCGAGAAGGCCGAATTCGATGCACGGCACGCGCGATCCGACGTGGAGCTCGAAGACATATCGAAACTCCGCGGCGACTGCTTCCTCGGCATCGACGCCGGAAGCACCACCACCAAAGCCGTCCTGATCGACCAGAACGCCCGCATCCATTTCACCTACTATGCCGGAAACAAAGGGAATCCGGTGGCCTGCGCGCAGGTGATCCTGGAGACGTTGTACAGGCAGATGCCCCCGGACGCGAGGATCGCCCGGGCCTGCGTGACGGGCTACGGGGAGCAGCTCATCCAGGCCGCGTTCGGTGTGGACGACGGGGAAATCGAGACCATGGCGCATTTCCGGGCGGCACGGCATTACCGGCCGGATGTGGACTTTGTCATCGACATCGGCGGCCAGGACATGAAATGCATGCGTGTCCGGAACGGGGTCATCGACAGCATCATGCTGAACGAGGCCTGCTCATCCGGCTGCGGATCCTTTATCCAGACCTTCGCCGAAACGCTGGGGATGGATGCGCACACGTTCTCGCTGGAGGCGGTTCAGGCCGCCAATCCTGTCGATCTGGGGACACGTTGTACGGTATTCATGAACTCCCGCGTCAAACAGGCCCAAAAAGAGGGCGCGACGATCGGGGACATCTCCGCGGGGTTGTCCTATGCCGTCGTCCGCAATGCTTTGTACAAGGTGATCAAGATCCGGGACACCTCGCAGCTCGGACGGAATATCGTGGCTCTGGGGGGCACGTTTCTCAACGACGCGGTGCTGCGCTGCTTCGAACTGGTGTCCGGCAGGGAAGTGATCCGTCCCAGCATCGCCGGTCTGATGGGCGCGTTCGGCGCCGCGCTGATCGCACGGGAACGATGGGACGGGAGCCTCAGCACCCTGGCCGGAACGGAGCGGCTGCGAAACTTTACCATGGAAACCTCCCGGGAGCACTGCACCCTGTGCGGCAACCGGTGCAGGCTGACGGTCTCCCGCTTCGCGAACGGCCGCCGGCATGTCTCCGGGAACCGCTGTGAGCGGGGGGCAGGCGTCACGCAGGAAGGCGGGCGTCCGGTCAACCTGTTCGACTACAAGTACCGCCGTCTCTTCTCCTACCGTCCGCTTCAGGAGTCCGAAGCCCGACGCGGAACGATCGGGATTCCGCGGGTTCTCAACATCTATGAAAACTACCCGCTCTGGCACACCGTCCTGACCCGCCTCGGATTCCGGGTTGTGCTGTCGGGGCGGTCGTCACACGCGCTGTTTGAGAAGGGGATGGAAACCATCCCGAGCGAAAGCGTGTGTTATCCCGCCAAGCTGGTGCACGGGCACATCGCCGATCTGGTCGAAAAGGGGATCCGCATCATCTTCTATCCGGACCTCCCATATGAGCGTGAAGAGAAGCCGGATGCGGGAAACCACTACAATTGTCCCATCGTCACCTCCTATCCGGAGGTGATCCGGGTCAACATGGACCTGCTGCGGGATCAGGGCGTAACCTATCTCAATCCGTTCCTGCCTCTCCATGAACCGCACGTCCTGGCCCGTCGGCTGGCTGACGTACTGGCTCCGTGGGGCGTCACACACGCCGAGGCGGAGGACGCGGTACGCGAAGGCTTCGCGGAGCAGGACCGGTTCCGCTCCGACATGCTGGCGAAAGGAGAGGAAACGGTCCGGCATCTGCAGATGTCCGGCGGTTTCGGGATCGTGCTGGCCGGCCGTCCGTACCATGTGGATCCCGAGGTCCATCACGGGATCCCCGAGATGGTCAACAGCCTGGGCTTTGCGGTGCTGACCGAGGACAGCGTGTCCGGCGGGAGTCTGCTTGAACGTCCGATCCGGGTCGTCGACCAATGGACCTATCATGCCCGTCTGTACGAAGCGGCCGCCTTTGTCGCCCGCACGCCGGAACTGGAGATGGTCCAGCTCAATTCGTTCGGATGCGGACTGGACGCGGTCACTTCGGACCAGGCTCAGGAAATCCTGGAAGCGGCGGGGAAGATGTACACGCTGCTCAAGATCGACGAGGTCAGCAATCTCGGCGCCGCGCGCATCCGGATGCGTTCGCTCAAGACCGCCATGGAGGAGCGCCGCAAGGACCGCGGCGGCGATGCGGTCCCGCCGCGCGGCACCGCATCCTACCGTCTGGTCCGCCGGCCGTTCACCCGTGCAATGAAGGCGCGCCACACGCTGATCGCTCCGCAGATGTCCCCGGTTCATTTCGATCTGATCGCCGCCGCGCTCGGCCGGAGCGGCTACCGGGCCGTCATCCTGGATTCGGTGGGTCCGGATGACGTGGAGACAGGACTCAAATACGTCAACAACGATGCATGTTATCCGTCGATCCTTGTGGTGGGACAGCTGGTCAACGCATTCCTGTCCGGCCGTTTCGATCCGGACGAGTGCTCGGTGATGATCACCCAGACCGGCGGCGCCTGCCGGGCGACGAACTATGTCGCGTTTCTCCGGAAGGCTTTGAAAGATGCGGGTTTCGGACAAGTGCCGGTCATCTCGCTCAGCGTGCAGGGGATCGAGACCAATCCGGGATTCCGCTTCACGGCCGGGTTGCTGTACCGGATCGTCAAGGCGCTGGTGCTTGGGGATCTGCTGCAGACCGCACTGCTGCGCGTGCGTCCGTATGAAAGCGTTCGCGGGAGTGCGGACCGGCTGTACAGACAGTGGCTGGACGCCTGCCGGTCGTATCTGAATCCGGAGGGAGGACGACGCGCGCAGCCTGGATTCCGGCGGCTGGCGGACGGCATCGTCGAAGCGTTCAGCCGTTTTGACTTTGACAGATCGGTACGTAAACCCGGGGTCGGACTGGTGGGGGAGATCCTGGTCAAGTTCCACCCTGACGCCAACAACAACGCCATCCGGGTGATCGAGGCGGAAGGGTGCGAAGCGAGGCTTCCGGGGCTCCTTGATTTCTTTCTGTACAGTTTCCGGAGCGGTATCTGGAAAACCCGTTTCCTTGGTGCATCCAGGCGTTCCGCCCTGTTGGCGCGGGCGGCGATCGGCTTCATGGAAGCCATGCGCGGCCATGTCCGGCGCACCATGCGCCGCAGCGCGCTGTTCGCGGTACCGCCCCGGATCGGGCATCTGGCGAAACTGGCGGAAGACGTGCTCTCGCTGGGAAACGCAAGCGGCGAGGGATGGTTCCTGACCGCGGAGATGCTGGAACTGATCGAGTCGGGCGTCCCGAACATCATCTGTGCGCAACCTTTCGCCTGCCTGCCGAACCATGTGACCGGCAAGGGAATGATCCGCGAGATCCGGCGGCAGCATCCCCAGGCCAACATCGTGCCGGTGGACTATGATCCCGGCGCGAGCGAGGTCAACCAGATCAACCGCATCAAGCTCATGATCTCCGCCTGCACCGGCCGGTCGGGGAACCGGGTATCATCCATGCCGGCGGATACGCTATAATGGCTGTGCCCGGCTACTCATCGGCACGAGGAGGACATTCCGAAAGATGACGGACCCGAAGGACCTGGAACACACCGATCCGAATCCCGATCCCATCCCCGCGCAGCCTGGACGGAGAAACGAGGACGTGGCCATCCGTATGATCGCATACGGCGGCATTTTCACGGCGCTCGTGCTGCTGGCGACCTGGCTGTTGAAGATTCCCCTGCCGGTGGTCGGCTACATCCACCTCGGAGACGGGATCATTTTCCTGTCCGCCGTGTTTCTGGGTCCCTTCGCCGCTGTACCGGCGGCCCTCGGGAGCGGTTTGGCGGATTTCGCGGCCGGTTTTCCTGTGTTCATCCCCGCGACCGTTGTCATCAAGGGCGTCATGGGGCTGTTGTCCGGAGTCATGCTCCGCCGGCTCGGCGGAAAGCATGTCCTCCCGCAGATCGGGGTGTTCCTGGTTGCGGAAATCATCATGGTGGCTGGATACTTCGGTTACGAGTGGATTCTGTACGGGATCAACACCGCCTACCCGAACATCCTGTACAACACCATCCAGGGCATTGCGGGCATCGTACTGGGGACCGTGTGCATCCCCGCCATGCGGCGTATCCGGAACAACATGCAGGCGTCGTCCGGATCCGGAGACTGACGCGCCGATCCCGGGGCGGAGACGCGTTCCGCAGGAGGAATACGCTTGCAGCCGATCGACGACCTGTTCCTTGTCCGAAAAGCGCTCCTGGGGGATCCGCTGGCGTTCGAGAAACTCGCGGAGCGATATTATCCGCGCATCTATCGGGTCTGCCTCGGCATCCTGGGGAACCCCCAGGATGCCGAAGACTGCGTCCAGGATACTTTCCTGAAAGTCTACCGTTCGATCGCCACGTTCAACGACAAGGCCTCGTTCTACACTTGGCTGTACCGGATCGCACTCAACACCTGCTATGATTCCCTGCGCAAAAACCGGCCGGGTTTCCTCCTGTCGATCGATGCCGCCATGGACAACGATAGCGTATCCCCGGCGATGCAGATCGCGGATGATCAACCTCTGCAGGACGAACTCCTGGAGATAAAAGTCTCCGCGGAGGAGATCCGCGCCGGTATCCTGCGGCTTCCGGAGAAGGCGGCGCGCATTGTGTGGCTGCGCGATATCGAGGGACTGAGCTACGCGCAGATCGCCAGGATCGAGCAGACCACCGAAGGAACGGTCAAGTCCCGGCTGTTCAGGGCACGTGCCCAATTGTGCCGCATTCTGTCCGGCAGGGAACTTTTCTAGCAATCCGGCCGTCTACCATACAAACAACCACCGATCCCGATTTGGTCCAATGGAGTGATAAAAGTGCGGATGCTGTTCAATAA
>JAGOFF010000127.1 GCA_017997315.1 Clostridia bacterium | reverse complement strand
CCACGCGGAAACCGCTGCAGCCCTTTGGCTCGCGTATTCCGGACCCATGGCGGTGCGGTACCGCCCGCAGCACCTTGGCCGGCTCCGCAACACGATCAGTCCCGACCGGTTCGACGATTACGCGCAGCTGGACATCCGGATCGCCCGGGAGGGCTGAAGCCCGCGCGGACGTGCAGCGTGCCCATCATTCAGGCCGACCGCCCGCCTGCTGCGGGCAGAGGATAAACAGACAGGAGCGTGCAACATGAAACTGATCCGAAAAGAGACCGTCCTTGATGTGACGAAGTCCGCGGACGTGCTGGTCGTCGGCGGCGGCCCCGCCGGCCTCGGCGCTGCCGTGACCGCGGCCCGGCTGGGCAGGAAGACCATCCTGCTCGAAAAGCGCGGATTCCTGGGCGGCAACATCACCGCCTGCTACGTCGAAAACTGCAACTACTTCCTGAAGGGGACCCCGTTCCAGTCGGAGGGGCTCTACGCGGAAATCGAGCGGGGCTGTAAAGAGACGTTCGGGAACGACAACGTCCGTTCCTTCAATCCGAACGCGTTCAGCAGCGAGTACCTCAAGGTGTATCTGGATACACTGGTCCAGGAAGCCGGCGTCGAAGTGATTTTCCATGCGTTCGTCAATGAAGTTGTGATGGAAGGCGACCGGATCCGGGCGGTGGTCGTGCAGACCAAGAAAGGCCCGGTCGGCATCGCGGCCGAGGTGGTCATCGACACGACCGGGGACGCGGACGTCGCGTTCGGCGCCGGTGTGCCGTTCGACCAGGGACGCGAGAAGGACGGAGCCTGCCAGCCCGGCACGGTGAACCTGCGCCTCGCGGGCGCGGATACCGAAGCGCTGTCCAAAACCGTCAACGGCCGGGACCGGCTGCAGGAAATCGGGCGGGAGTTCAAGGAAGACTACCGTGCGGGCCGTACCGGACTGCCCTGCAAACGCCAGGACATCCCGTTCGGGCGGCTCACCCCGGGCGGCCAGATCTCGTACGTCAACTACGCATGCGCCTACGGGTTGGATCCTGCGGACATGGAAGACCTGACGAGGGGCGAGATCGAGTGCCGCAAGTACGCGGTCGACATTTATCGTTACCTCAAGTCCCGCTACCAGGAGTTCCGCAACATCGAAATTGCCTCCCTCGCTCCGGAAATCGGGTTCCGCGACAGCCGCCGGATCCGCGGGGTCTATACCCTTACCATCGAGGATATGGAGTCCGACCGGTCCTTTGAAGACGTGATCGCGGTGTTCCCCCGCTTCTACGACATGCTTGCGCCCGACGGCAACATGGAAGGGGACGGAAGCGTCGAAGGCAAAGGGTACAAAGGACATATCTACGAGGCGGTCGTCGGCAGCCGGTCCTTCCAGGTCCCCTACCGCTCCATGCTGCCGGAAAACGTCTCCAACCTGCTGGTCGCGGGGCGGTGCATGTCCGCCGACCATGTCGCGGAAAGCGGTGTCCGCGCGATCTCGCTGTGCATGATGACCGGCCAGGCCGCGGGCGCCGCGGCGACGCTCGCGGTCCGGGACCGGACCACGCCTGCCGGCGTGGACATCCGGGAACTTCAGGACACGCTCCGCGCCCAGAGACTCAAGCTTCCGGGCTGACGGCGCGGGGCGCCCGACACGGTCAGGACGCTGCGCATAAATGAAAAACCCCCGCCAGATCGCTCCGGCGGGGGTTTTTGTCAGTCCGGGAGTCCGGACGGAAGGAGCATCAGCCCTCAGGGAAGAGGGTCGCGTCGCTCGTTGCGAATTCCTGGAAGCATTCCTTCATGTCGGCCTGGTCGCGGAGGTCACGCACGTACGTCTGATAGTCGTCCATGCTCATCTCGCCCTGGACCGCCAGGATGGTGTTCTCCTCGAAGGTGGACTGGTACATCGCCCAGACTTTGGCCCACTTCGCGCTGTTGATCGCACGGAAATGGTTGAGCTTGCCGATTTCGGCCCAGTCTTTGACCGTGTCGATGACCATGTCGTTGTATTCCTTCGTGGCTTTGGTGTTGACCAGCTTCATGTCGATGTTCTTCATCGTCGTAACAAGCTGCTGGATCGACTTGAAGTCCATCGAACGCGTTTTGCCGAGATCGGTCGTCTTGCGGGTGCCGTCGGCGTTCATCGTGTAGTGAATGCCCTCGACGCCGTAGAACGCCAGGTTGTGGTATTCTTCGGTGCTGGTGTACTCAAAGTAGTTGACCAGACGCTGGACCTTCTCTTCGGGCAGTTTGGCGTTGATGAAGAATCCGCCGTACACGCCGGTCGTCACAACGGCCGTGGTGTTGTCGCCGGTGCCCTTCATGGCGGGCAGCGGGATGACTTTGGCGTTCGGGTCGACGGTCTTGATGGCTTCCTGGTAATCCCAGCCGTAGGTGCCGGTGCGGGTGTAGGAAGCGGCCTGGCCGGCCTTGAAGAGAGCTTCGGAGTCGGAGAGCTTCATGACGGTGAATTCCTTGGAGATCAGGCCGTCTTCATACATTTCCTTGACGAACTTGACGTAGTCCATGTACTGGTCGTTGAGCTGGTAGTAGATCAGGCCGCCGTCGGCGTCCTTGGCTCCGTCGTACGCGCCGAATGCGGAAGCCATGTTGTCGTCGATGTAACCGCCGCCCAGCAGGAACGGATGCGCGGCGTAGCCGATGGTGTCCGCCTTGCCGTTGCCGTCGGGATCGCCGTTCACGATGGTCTTGAGGGCGTCTTTCCACTCATAGACGGTGGTCGGGGTCTTGATGTTGAGCTTGTCCATCCAGTCCTGGCGCATGAAGATGGTCATTTCGACCTGCGCACGGGAGCGCGGGATCGCCATGATGCGGCCTTCCGCGGTCTTCATGTAGTTGAAGGCACCGGTGGTGTTGTTGTTCAACAGGTTGGGATAGCTGGAAAAATCGCCCAGGATGTCGGTCAGGTCCGCGAAGTACCCGTTCTGGATGCCCTGGTTGAGCGAGGGCTCGAGCAGGTTGGTCGGGATCGTGACGTCGAGGAGTTCCTGGCTGGCCATGGAGGCCTGGAACTTGGCGGTGTAGTCGCTGGAAGAGACCCAGGTGATCTTCCAGGTGACGCCGGTGTCCTCGGTCAGCTTCTTGTACGCTTCGCAATTTTCATCGGGCAGTTCGACGAAAAGCGGGGCGAAGATGCTGAATTCGATCGGGTCCTTGGACATGGCGGTGGTCGCGCCGGTCGTCGGGGCCGCGGTGGTGCCGGCTGGCGTCGTGGCGGCGGGGGTGGTGGCGGCGGGGGGCGTGGTGCCGCAGCCCGCGAGGACCGATACGATCGTCATGAGGGCAAGGATCAGGCCAAGGCTTCTGGTGACTGATTTTCTCATACATGCTCCTTTCAGCTGGTTCCGATATGTCCTGGCCGCCTGCTGCGGCCTTGAGACCTGGTGTGGAGAACGGGTGGAGGGGGCGGCAGGCGTCGGTCAGCCTTTGACCGCCCCGACGGTCATGCCCGAGACAAAGTACTTCTGCAGGAAGGGATAGACGACCAGGATGGGAAGCATCGACAGCACCACCGCGGCGTACCGGATGGTCTCGACGGGGACGACCTTGCCGTCCCCGTACGATCCCGCGGCATCCTGCGAGGAATCGACGATCAACGACTTGACCAGAACCTGCAGGGTCCACTTGAGCGGATCCGAGATGTAGAGCATCGAGTAGAAGTACACGTTCCAGTACAGTACCGCGAAGATCAGGGTGTACGAGGCGATGGCGGGCTTGCTGAGCGGGACGATGATGCGGGTGAAGATCTGGAGGTCGTTGCATCCCTCCACCATCGCGGCCTCCTCCATCTCGCCCGGGATCGCGGAGATGAACGTCCGGACGACGATGACATCCCAGGCGCTGGTCATCATGGTCAGGATCAGCGCCCACAGGCTGTTGGTGAGCCCCAGCTTCTGGACCAGGATGTAGTTGGGGATGATGCCCGCATTGAACAGCAGGGTGATGATGATGAAGATGTTGAAAAACTTGCGGCCCGGCAGGGTCTTCTTGCTGATCCCGAACGCAAAGGAAAACGTGACGGCCAGACTGAGCGCGGTTCCGACGATCGTGATGAAAACGGAGTTCCGCATCGAGTTCATGAACGAGTCCGCTCGCAGCAGATACTTGTAGGACTCCAGCGACAACACCTCGGGGATGAGGACGAGCCGGTAGGGGACATAGACGCCCGGGTCGGTCAGCGATACGGAGATGACGTACAGGAACGGGAGGATGCAGACCGCGCCCGCGATGAAAAGAATCACGTAGATCGCGTAGTCCGTCACGGTCATGCGCTTGTTGGTGGTAAAAGTCATGTCGGTCACCTCGGTGTGCAGGATGGGCGTGGGATGGAGACGGAAGACCCTTTACAGGATGCTTTCCTCTCCCATTTTTTTCACGATGTAGTTGGCCGTGAACACGAATACGACATTGATGACGCTCTTGAACATGTCGACCGCGACACCGATGCTGGTCAGGCCTTTCAGGATGCCGAAGTTGTAGGCGTAGGTGCTGAACACCTCGGACACCTTCTTGATCACCGGATTCTGGATCAGCAGCACCTGCTCGAGCGAGACGTCCGCCATGCGCCCGAGCCGGAGGATGAGCAGCGTGATGATCGTGGTTTTGATCCCGGGCAGCGAGATGTGCCAGATCTGCTGGAGCCGGTTGGCTCCGTCGATCGCGGCGGCTTCGTACAGTTCCATGTTGATGCCGCAGATGGCGGCGAGGAACAGGATGGTGCCCCAGCCGGTCTCGCGCCAGACCGTCTGGGCGGTGATGATGACGTAGAACGCGGTCTTGTTCGTCAGGAACGAGACTTTCTCCAGCCCGAGCGCCATGAAGATCTTGTTGACCACACCGACGTCGATCGAGAGCAGGAAGAACGTCAGCGCGTAGACCACGACCCAGGACAGGAAGTGGGGGAGGTAGACGACCGACTGCATCACCTTCTTGTACCGGTCGTGCCGCACTTCGCTCAGCAGGACGGAGATGACGATCGGCAGCGGGAAATAGAAGACGATGCTCAGAATGCTGATCGTGAGCGTGTTGCGGATCATCCGCAGGAAGTCGGGGGTCTGCATCAGATAGCGGAAGTTCTCAAGGCCGATGAACTTGCTGCCGAAGATGCCTTCTTTGACGTTATAGTCCTGGAACGCGATCAGCAGTCCGCTGTAAGGGATATATTTGAAGATGAAGAAGAAAAGGAATCCAGGGAGGATCAGCAGGTAGCGGTACCGGTTCCGCTTGATCTGCTTCCACAGTTTGACACTGTCAACCGGTTCTTTTTTCTTTTTGGTCCGTTTGGATAGGGTGATCTGGGTTGATGGCATCGAAGACGTCCTCCCGGTTGGTGTCGGATGGTGCTGGACGGCCCGGCGTGCAGCGCTTCCGGCGTTTCCGCCGCTGCGGGGACCCTATATATGATTGGTATGCGCTCATAAGCTGTACGGGTGATAATTGCCGTATTCATTACTTTGGCAAAATTATAGAACCGCAGCATTGAGCCTAAGGGGATGCTACCACCCCGAATCTGAGGTGTCAATCGTTTTCTCCGCTATTTCAAAGCGGGTTTCACCAAGTGAAAACACGGCAAACGACTCTGCCATAGTGGTTATGGGAATGGGGGGCCGGGTTGCTTGAGCGTTGAAAAAACCGCTGAACCCCGATACTCACGCGGAGCCGGTCGCGCATATGCACATAAAACGCGGGTTTTTCTGCCGGATATCCGGCAGACCGGAAATCATCCGTGATGGGACTCGCATCCTGAAGAAATCTGTGCGATAATTGAACGATGAAACTCGATTCCATATAATGAAATAGAGTGCCGAACGGGTCCAGCCGGGAGGCGGGCAAGGAGACTCACCATGAAATTCGGAGAAGCGGTCGTCAAGATCTTGGAAAAGGAAGGCATCACGGATGCGTTCGGCATTCCGGGCGCCAGCATCAACAGCATCTACAAGTATCTGGGCGAATCCAAAGCGATCCGCCATTACACCGTCCGGCACGAGGAAGCCGCCGCGCACGCCGCGGGCGCATACTTTCGGGCGAGCGGGCGCATGGCCGCCTGCCTTACCACCTCGGGCCCCGGCGCGACCAACCTGGTCACCGGGCTGTACAGCTGCCAGATCGACTCCATCCCGCTTGTCGCGATCACCGGGCAGGCCGTGACCGCCCAGCTGGGCAAGGACGCGTTCCAGTGCGTGGACATCGCACGCATCAGTGAATCGGTCTGCAAGGCGACCTGGTGCGTCACCGACGCGGCCAAGGGCGTCGAAATCCTGAAGACGGCGTTCCGGATCGCCCGCGAAGGCAAGCCCGGTCCGGTCCTGATCGACATCCCGCTCGACATCCAGATGACCGACATCGATTTTGATCCGGAGACCTACGTGCCCGAAACATTCGCCGTACCCGCCGCCAATTCGGCGGACATCCGCAAGGCGCTCGACATGATCCGCGCGGCCAAGGCCCCGGTGATCGTCATGGGCGGCGGCGTCGTGCTGGCGGATGCGTGCGGACTGTGCATCGAGTTCGCGGAGCGCATGGGCATCCCGGTCATCACGACCTACATGGCCAAGGGCTGCATTCCCGCGAACCATCCGCTCAACGCGGGG
>JAGOFF010000126.1 GCA_017997315.1 Clostridia bacterium | reverse complement strand
AGGTGGATCTGTTCACGGCTTCAGCCGCCGTCCTGCGCATGGACGGCATCCTGGAAAAACTGCGGACGACCGATGTCCAGTCTATGACGCCGCTGGATGCGATGAACCTGTTGTACGACCTGGTTCAGAAAGCCCGCAAGTCCGGGCGGGAGGAATGACGCATGGGCTCGATCCGTACGCTGGACATCCAGACCGCCAACAGCATCGCCGCAGGCGAAGTCGTCGAACGGCCGGCTTCGGTGGTGAAGGAGCTGTGTGAAAACGCCATGGACGCCATGGCGACATCGATCGCAGTGGAAATCCGAAACGGCGGAATATCGTATATCCGGGTGAGTGACAACGGTAGGGGAATGGACAATGAAGATGCCCTGGCGGCGTTCGGCAGACACGCCACCAGCAAGCTGCGCACGGTGTCCGATCTGGATTCCATCGGTACCATGGGGTTCCGCGGGGAAGCGCTGGCCAGTATCGCCGCCGTGTCGCGCGTCACTCTGCGGACAAGACAAGCCGGCACGACGAACGGCACACTCGTCCGGATGGAAGGCGGCCGGCTGGATGCGCATACTCCGGCAGGCTGTCCGGAAGGCACGACGGTGGAAGTGGAAGGGCTGTTCTACAATACCCCCGCGCGGTTCAAATTTCTGAAGAAAGATGCCACCGAGTCCGGATATGTCGGAGATGTCGTCGAGCGGCTCGCGCTGTCGCGACCTGACATCTCCTTCCGATTCGAAGCCAACGGCCAGGAGATCCTGCGGACCCCCGGCAACAACGACCTCATGAGTGCGGTCTACACCGTGTTCGGCAAGGCGGCCGCCCAGCAATGCCTGCCGGTTTCACACCGGCAGGAAAGCCTTCTGGTATCAGGATTTTCCGGCACTCCGGAATCTGCGCGGAACAACCGCTCCCGGCAGATCTTTCATGTCAACGGGAGAACGGTCCAGTCACGCGTCTTTTCCGCGGCGGTGGACGAAGCCTACCGAAACCGCATGATGAAGGGTAAACATCCGTTTGTACTGCTGCGGCTGGAGATCCCGCCCAATCTGGTCGATGTGAATGTGCATCCACAGAAAACCGAGGTCCGTTTCTGGAATGACGGCGACGTGTTTCGTGCGTTGCTGCATGCCATGCGGAGCACGCTCGAACAGCAACAGGGAATTCCCGCGGATTCATCCCCCTCCGGCGAAGAACCTTCGGTACCGGTGCGCCCGGCCCCTCGCGAGCCGGTATCTCTGGATGAGCTCCTTCCACAAACCGTGGAACTTCCACAAGACGTGGAAGCGGAGGAACCGGACGTTTCAGGGTACGACGAGGACCACCGCGTCTCACCGGAATCGGGGAGGAGGCCAAGCGATCCGGCGGATGCCGTCCATGGCGGAACGGCTGTATCCGGCACACCGGCGGCACCTCCCTCCGTATCGGTGGTATCCGAACCGGCCGATGGATCGTATCCGTCGGAGCGACCCGCTCAATTCCCGGTCGCAGCCCGGTATATCGGAAGTGTGTTCGGAACATATCTGATGCTGGAAGACGGGGACGACCTGATCGTCCTGGACCAGCATGCCGCGCATGAGCGGATTTTGTATGAACGTCTGCTGGGGCGGGCACGGGATGGAGAGGTTCCCGCGCAACCGCTGCTGGTTCCGGCCGTACTGGAGATCACCACCCGCGAAGCCAGGCTGCTCGAGTCCGAGAGAGAGTGGATCGAAGCCGCAGGTTTCCGTTTCGACGCATTCGGCTCTCATGAAGTGGCCATCCGCGCCATTCCGGGAAACGAGCGGGAAATTGTTCCAGCCCCGGCGTTGCGCGCTGTGCTGGATGACCTGCTGGAAGAGCACGGAACCGTACGAAAAGACGCCCGCGAGGCCGTTCTGGCATCCATCGCGTGCAAGGCCGCCGTCAAGGCGGGTGACCGTCTGGATGAGATCTCGGTCCGCGCCCTCCTCTCGGATCTGGCTGCGCTCGAAAATCCGTACCAATGTCCGCACGGCCGTCCGACCATCTTCCGGATCACGCGAAAAGATCTGGAAAAGAGGTTCCGCCGAATCGTATGAATAAAACGGTCATCGTAATCACCGGCCCGACAGCTGCCGGCAAGACCGCATCCGCGATCGGTCTGTGCCGCGCTCTGGACGGGGAAGTAATCAATGCGGATGCCATGCAGGTATATCGCGGCATGGATATCGGGACGGCCAAGCCCTCTCCGGAGGAACAGCGCGCCATCCGCCACCACCTGATCGACATCCGGAACCCGATGGAGCCCTATAGTGTTGCGGACTATGTCCCGGAAGCGGAAAACCGGATCCTGGACATCCATGCCCGAGGACGCACCGCAGTGGTTTGCGGAGGAACAGGCCTGTATGTCCAATCCTTGATGGAGGGGTTGGCGTTCGATTCTTCCGCTCGCGACGACGACATCCGACGCGGGTTGGAGCAGGCGGCGGATCGCGATGGCATTCCGGTCCTGCTGGAACGATTGACAGCCATCGATCCGGAATATGCGGCCCGACTGGGTGTCAGGGACCGTCGCCGGATCATCCGTGCATTGGAGATCCATGCGACAACCGGTCGGACCGCCACCCGTTTCCGCGAAGAATCGCGGTCGCGGGGTTCACCCTTCCGGTTTCTCGCGTTTTGCCTGACCCTGCCGCGTCCGTTGCTGTATGCACAGATTGAGCAGCGGATCGACCGGATGATGGCGGAAGGGCTTCCGGAGGAAGCGGCGCGGATCCTGAACGGCGGTGCGGGTACGACCGCACGCCAGGCCATCGGATATAAGGAGTTCCTGCCGTATTTTGATGGAAAAGCCTCTCTGGCGGAAGTCACATCGGAAATCAAGCAGTCGACGCGCCGCTACGCGAAACGCCAGCTGACCTGGTTCCGCAGGATGGCAGCTCTGGAATGGATGGATAACACGGATCCCGCGACCGCGCTTGATCAAATAATCCAGAGGATTGAACGATAGAATCTCGCATATATCCGATTGCATCTATCCCCGTTGATCCATACCATCATAGAGGGCTTGGCACTGCCGATGCACCGCACGCCCGGCACCGATAGAAAGGGGACAACGGAAGATGGGGTACTCTAAAACGTACGGATACGGTCAGGACGGTCCATTCCCGCCAGCGTCGACGGCACTGTCGGGGCGGCGGGAACACTCCGGGGCACGCATCAACATCCAGGATGCTTTCCTGAATCATTGCCGCAGGGAAAAGGTTGTCGTTGAGATCACGATATTCAACAACACGGTCCGTACCGGGATCATCGCGGGATTCGACAACGCAGTGATCGCACTGGAAATAGAAGGCCGACAGCAGCTTGTCTTCAAATCGGCCATCATGATCATCAATCCGGTGGAAAACGTCAATTACATATTTAATGAGGCGTACCGGCCGGAAACTTACCGCACGGACGGATCACGTACAAACCCGGAATATCCCAACGACTTTGCCTAGGATCCTGCATTGATCCCCTTCAAAGGGAATCGGCCGGTACGCGGCGTTTTCCGGCTGCAGATAAATCCGGCCTTTTTCCTTGACCAGCGTCTTGACCGTCGCTTCGTCTTCCAGCAGCGCGACCACGATGTCGCCGCTGTCCGCATCCTGCTGACGCCGGACAAGCACATAGTCGCCGTCCAGGATCGCAGCGTCGATCATGCTGTCGCCACGGACCTTCAGCGCGAAGGAATCCTCCGTTTTCCCAATGAAGTCCGCAGGAAAGGGAAGGACTCTTTCGATGTTCTGCTCGGCAAGCAGCGGGACACCGGCCGCCACGGTGCCTACTACCGGCATGTTGATCACCTGCACGGCCTGACGGGCGGGGATGGTGATGGCCCGGCGCTTGCCGGCGGCGTACTCGATCCGGCCTGAGTCGTTCAAGCGCTTGAGGTGTCCATGAATGGTCGAGGTGGAGTGGATGCCCACCCCCTGACAGATATCCCGGACAGACGGCGGATACCCGTTCTCATCGATGTATTCGGCGATGTACCGGTATACGAGATCTACGGTCTCATCGATATTGCCGCGAGTAAATTTCCGGTCACCCATCCTGATACCTCCGCAAGATTGCAGAACATGTGTTCCTTCTCATATCGAACTATATCACCATCCAATAAGCATTGTCAAACGATTGTTCGTCATCGTGCGGCAACTCGTAACGGCCGGAAATGATCTGTTATAATGGGGAACAGATTTCATGACGGACGGTTCATTCATGAAAAGGAACAACCCGTTGCCGCCCCGTAAAAAACCGATTGGTGAATCCGGTCTATCCGCGGTCAGTGATCATGAGCCACTGACCACCGGCGAAGATCCGTTCGTCGGCGGAGACGCGCTCCCGCCCCTCGAACCTGGGGAGGACCGTGCCCCCTCGAACGTTCCTGAGACGCCTTCCGAACCGATTGAACCGGAAGCCGTGACACCGGTGATCCTTCCGGTACTGCCGGAACCATCCGGAGATAAACCAGCGCCTGACGAAGGGGATCTGTCCGGGCCGGATGCAGACGGCGGCGCTCCGTCCGATGAAGCCGGTTCCGGGATAGAACGCGGGAACGGATCCCCTCCGGCCGATACGGTGGTCCGCCGGATCAAGCCACCAAAAAAGACGTCTCTGGATAAGGCGCTTGCATCGGTGTCTTCACTGGCCACCCGTACGTTGCCCGACGCCTTGCGCAAGATGCCGGCGCGTCTTCGCGTCGTATCGACCCGCGCAATCCGTACGATCCGCGGATGGATACACTCGGCACGTACAGGACAAAAAAACAGGACGCCTGCCGGCAGGAGCGCGATCCGGATCCGACGGACCGATCGGGAGCGCGTATATAAACTGCGCGGCTACACCACCATGGAAAAGGTGAATGCCAAGCGCAAGGCGCAGCGGCGGTTCAAGGTCGCTCAGCGTCTCCTGATCACCCTGATGTGTGTCGGTTTGATCGGGTATGTTGCGTTCCGTAAAAATCCGTTCACGGATGTCGACGAACTGCTCCGCATCATCGGGCTCCGCAAGCAGGTGGCGGTCGCATTCCACCAGTTTTCATTTCCTCTGGTCCTGATCGACATCGAAAACGCCGAAGGCACGGAACTGTCGCCGGAAGAGGATTTCGTACAGCGGATCATGCGGGATGGCAGTGAGGACGATATCTTCTATATCCAGGCTTTCGACAGCGTCTCTTCGTTGAAAGAGGTGCTGGGCGCGTGCAGGCGCACGATTTCGGATGCCGACACGGCGCAGCTCAGCCGGGATCGTCAGATCGGGACGGTTCTGGTCCTGATCGCGAAAGAGGGCAATACCACAAACTACCGCTTCTCCGACGTCCGCCAATCCGGGGTGGTCATCGACATCACCGCCGCCGGCATTTCCGCGACCGGCGGCGAATCCCGCGTATACATCGTCGGACTGCTTTCGGACAATCAATACCTGGGATACAGTTTTGATGTCACGGACCAGACCGGGGGCGGTGGTGCCGCGAGCAAACCCTGACGGATTCCTGTGAGGGGTTGTCACGGAGCACAACCTGTGCTTTAATGATTTTTACCAGTTTCATAAGGCAATTGCGGTGAAGAGGACCAATACCCGTTTCAACCGTTTCAGAGAGTCGCTGGCTGGTGTGAAGCGATACGAAGGGGATGGGGAACTCACCTCGGAGCATACGCGCTGAAGCGGAATCCATGGATTTCGTTAGGTGGCGTCGGGAGGGCCGACCGTTATATCGGCAGGATATCGGAACATGTGTTCCCGTATCCGTCAGAGGGCGTCCGGACCGGTTTCGGACGAATGTGAGTGGTACCGCGGATCAGAGCCATCCGTCTCATACGTTGAGACGGATGGCTCTTTTATTTTCCGAAGGAGGAACCGCCATGAACCACCAGAAGTACCATGCGTATCCACCCGTCCCCAGAAAGCGCCGTTTCTGGCCCGACAGACAAATCACCAAGGCTCCGGTATGGTGCAGCGTCGATCTTCGCGACGGCAATCAGGCACTGGAGATCCCCATGGACATCGATCAGAAGCTGGAGTTTTTCCGGTTCCTTACCCAGGTCGGTTTCAAGGAGATCGAGATCGGTTTTCCTGCGGCTTCCGATACAGAGTACGAGTTTACGCGGGCATTGATCGACAAGAAGCTCATTCCAGAGGATGTCGTCATTCAGGTTCTGACGCAATCCCGTCCGCACATCATCGAAAAGACATTTGAGGCCCTCCAGGGAGCCAAGAAAGCCGTTGTCCACCTGTATAACTCCACATCCGCACTGCAGCGCGAAGTGGTTTTCCGGATGGACAAGGCGCAGGTGATCGATCTTGCGGTCTCCGGTGCGAAGCTGATCAAGGAATGCGCGGAGAAGGATCGTTTCGGTACGGAATTCTGGTTCGAGTATTCCCCGGAGAGCTTTACCGGCACCGAGATCGATTACGCAGCCGAGATCTGCAATGCCGTGATGGATGTCTGGCGGCCCGATCTCGGCCGGAAGGTCATCATCAATCTCCCCGCCACGATCGAGATGAGCACGCCCAACGTCTACGCGGACCAGATAGAAGCGATGGGGGAGATGCTCCGTTACCGGAACCACATCCAGATCAGCCTGCATCCCCACAACGACCGCGGGAGTGCCGTCGCAGCGACGGAACTC
>JAGOFF010000125.1 GCA_017997315.1 Clostridia bacterium | reverse complement strand
GTCCAAGATCAAGCGCGGCGCGCACAACCTGTACATCCTCGACGAGCCGACGACCGGGCTCCACCTCGCGGACATCCAGAAGCTCCTGGACTGCCTGTACCGGCTGGTCGACCAGGGTCACACGGTACTCGTGATCGAGCACAACCTGGACGTGATCAAATGCGCGGACTACATCATCGACCTCGGGCCGGACGGCGGCGCGCAGGGCGGCCGGATCGTGGCGGAGGGTACTCCGGAGGCGGTGGCCCGGGTCGAGGCCTCGTTGACCGGGCGTTACCTGCGGGAGGTGCTGGGGACATCGGCCGCACGCAGGTGACGGACAGGCGAAAAAGCAGTGCCGGGAAAGCCTCCTGCGTGCCTGCGGTGCAGCGCCGCGGGATCCGTCGGAACGCGGATATCGTGTATAATCAAATGGTTTCAATCCTTGCGATACTCATTCAATCGGAGGTACATCCCATGTCAAGGCGCAGATCCACGACCGCCGTCCTGCTGACCCTGCTGCTCACCCTCGCCCTCCTGATCCCGCTCGCAGGCTGCGGCAAGGGGGACGACAACGAACCCCAGGGCACCACCGACAAAGGCTCGCCCGAAGCGACCACCACCAAGAAGGATGACACCGAAGGCACGTTCACGATCTCGACCGATGAAAAAGGACTCGACTGGCCCAAGGGCAAGATGGGCGACCTTCCCGAGATCGATGCCGTGATCCAGGCCGCGATCGAAGGGGACGAGGGCTACGTGATCAGCTTCACCGGCATGGACAAAGACGACGCCGAGGACTACATCAAAGACATCAAGGGCAAAGGGTACGACGACACCCTCAACAGCACGACCGCGGAAGGCCTGATGTACTACGGGACCAAGGGCGATGACACGATGGTCATGTTCGTCTACGACATCGCGAGCGGGAGCGGCACGCTCACCTACGCCGCCGGATCCTGACGCGTCCGGTATCCCCGTAACGAAGGGCCCCTGTCGATTGAACCCGCGCCGTCCGGCTGAAGAGCCGGGCGGTTTTTTTACGGACGCGCGGGACCGGGGGATGGAACCCGCCGCGCCTACGGATCGTCCAACAGATGCGTTTGTGTGCCGGATCGGCATTCAAATCACCGTTTGCATATCGCCGGTAAATAGCTTAAAATCAATAAACTATCAAGATTGTTGATACCAAGGTGAAACAGGGGGAGCATCACAAGGGGGGATTCCGACATGCGGAGGAAAGCGGCGGCCGCCATCCTGGGACTGTTGATCGCATTGGCTCTGCCGGCCGTCCGGGTCGGCGCGGCGATCACCGAGCGCGAGTACATCCTTATCCTGCTGGAGGCGAACGGAATCACGCCGACGCGCGCGGACAGCCTGGACGCGGTGCTCGGTGCGGAGGTCGGGAGGGGGGTGTCCGGGATCACCGGATACGATCTGTCCCGTGCGCGCCGGACCGTCGAACTGGAGCCGCGGATGATCACCGCCTATGAAACACACGGGAACTACGCCGCGCTGCTCGACGGCCCTGTCCGCATCCGCGTCCCGGTCGGACGGGCGGACGGCACGGTCGGGGAAGCGGTGTTCGACGAGGACGGGACGCTGCTCGGAATCTCGGATGGGGTGCCCGCCGGAGCGCAGGTGCCGGATGACGGGGAGCTGGCCGCGCGGATCGACCGGTATGTATACGAAGCGTCGATCGTACGGTTTGCGTATTCCGGGCGGTGCGGAGTGACGTTTGTCTATGCCCGCGGCTCGCGGGGGGAGTTCCTGATCCCGTACGCCGCGGATCCCGCGGCCATCGGTCTCGACAACGGGCGGGTCTATCCTGCGGACGAAGCGGTGCGCGCGATGGCCGCGCTGAACGACGAGTCCGCGGATCCGGTCCCGACCGGCCCCGATCCTGCCGGTAAGCCGCGCGGAAGGGATCCCTGGGGGGTCGTGCTGCTGTGCCTGGGCGTCACGGCCGCCGGAGCGGGCGCGGCTGCGGCGGCGGGTGTATCGCGCCGCAGGCGCCGGGGCGCGGAACGGACGGGCTGACCGGAAGCTAGTCCTCACTCAGGATGCGCTCCCGGCGGCCGGCGAAGAAACGGGTCAGCCAGTCCTCCGGATCGGGTTCGCCGAGGGACGTGAAGTACGCGTGGTACTGGATGTACAGGCTCGCCTCCAGCAGCCGGACGAACGGATCGATCCCCATGCGGGTCGGGACCAGGCCGTCGGAGCCCTCCCGGTATCCTTCGAGAATCCGTCCCGCCAGCCGCGGGAAATCCTGCCCGCGGGTCGGGCCCTCCAGGATCACGTCGAGGTCGAACAGCACCATCGCGAGGTCCATGTCGCGGAATCCGAGACAGGCGTCGTCAAAGTCGCAGAACGTCACCCTGCCGGATGCCGGATCCAGCAGGATATTGCTGAAATGCAGGTCCCCGTGGATGATCCACCATTCGTCCCCGTGCGGGATGCGGCCGAGGCACTCCGCGCGCAGCCGGTCGTACCGGTGCGCCACCTCCCGGTCCGGAAACGAACCGGCTTCCGGGGCGTTGTAGCAGTTGTCGCCCTCGTGCCACGCTTCGGGCGCGGACTTCGCCGGGAGGCCGGCCGCGCAGCGGTGGAGTTCCGCGATCGCCTTGCCCAGGGAATGGAACAGGGATTCGGGAAGCGATCCGCACTGCAGCCGTTCATGGGTCCGGCCCGGCGCGATCGCCAGGAGGGTCGCGGCCCGCGTACCGGACACTTCCACCAGGGCTCCGGCGGGAGAGCGGATCGGCTCGACGACCGGAGCGCCCAAACGGGACAGTTTTTCAAGCAGCCCCATCCGGTACTCCAGCGCCGCGGCGTCTTCTTCCGACGGATGGATCCGCAGGAGATGATCCGTACCGCTGCGGGCGACCCGGTACGCGGCACTCGAATTGCCCTGGGTTTCATGCGGCCGCAGATCCGCGGGCGCGATTCCGAACCGTCGGACGAGGATGTCCGTGATGGGATCCATGGTGGATGAATCCGCCTTTCGTCCGTATTGTTTTTCGGGTGGGTCCCGCCGGGCCGTCCCCTACCGGTACAGATCCCCGACGTGCTCCGCGAGGAACGCGTCCAGTTCGTGCCGGGTCGGCATCGAGGGGATGCCGCCGTGACGCGAGACGCTGAGCGCCGCCGCGGCGTTTGCGAACCGGGCGATGCGCCCGAGCTCGGCGAGGGGGATGTCCCCCAGCGAACCGGTACCGGTCCGTGTGTTTTCCATAGATCGGACGAGCTCCAGGAGGAAGGCCCCGAAGCAGGCGTCCCCCGCCCCGGTCGTATCCACCGCCTGGACCCGGACGCCCGGTGCATCCACAGATCCCGCCTTGGTGGAGACCGTACTGCCCGCGTCCCCGCGCGTGACCAGGAGGATGCGCACCCCCTGGTCGAACAGCCGGCCGGCCGCGGCGGATTCGTCGGACTCCCCGGTCAGCAGCTCGAGTTCCTCGGGGGTCGCCTTGACGATGTCCGCGGTCGGGATGCCGAGCCGGAGCGCGGCCCGCCCGGCGTGTTCATCGCGCCAGAGCATCGGCCGCCAGTTGGGATCGTAGCTGACCGGCACCCCGCGGGCGCGCGCATAGGAGGCCGCGGCGAGGGTCGCCTCGCGCGCGGTGTCGTGCGTGAACACCACCGAGGAAAAATGCAGGCACCGCGACCGGGCGATGAGATCGAACCGGACCGCGTCGCGCCCGAGCAGCTCGTCCGCGCCCGGATCCCGGTAGAAGCTGAAGTCGCGTTCCCCGTCCCGCGACAGGTGGATGAACGCGAGACTGGTCTTGTATTGTCCGGAGCGCACCAGTCCGGCGGTGTCGATCCCCTCGGCCGTCAGGACCTCTTCGAGCCGGCGGCCGAAATAGTCGTCCCCGACCTGCCCGAGGAACGCCGCCGTGCCGCCCAGCCGGGTGACCGCGGCGGCCAGGTTGGCGGGGCCGCCGCCCGCGTTCGCGCCGAACAGCGGGGTGCCGTTCTCCGTGACTCCCATCGGGGTGAAATCGATCAGGGCTTCCCCGATGGAGACGATGTCGAACATGGCGTTTCCTCCTGCTGATGGTGGGTCCGTGCGGCCGGCGGGGTGCCGGCGCCCGGGGTCAAGTCAGACCGTCGCCGGATCGGCGGATGTATCGTCCGTATCTTCCGAGTCTTCCGACTTTTCCGGTTCGCCCGGTTCCTCCGATTCGCCCGGTTCGTCCGGGCCTTCGGAAGCGGCCGCCGCAGCGGCTGTCCGGCCGGCCGCCGCCTCCCGCTCGAGCGCGTCCGCCTCCGCGGTCGGGATCTGGATCCAGAAGGTCGTGCCGACCCCTTCCTCGGTGGTGAACGTGAGGTTGCCCCCGAACGCCCCGCGGATCATGGAATGGGACATGTACAGCCCCAGGCCGGTCCCGTCCTTGCCCTTGGTCGTGACCATCTCGCGGAACAGCCGGTCCGCGACCGGCTTGGGGATCCCGTTGGCGTAGTCCTTGACCTGGAACATGAGGGAGCGGTCCGCGCGGTCGATCTCGATGTCGATGACCCCGTTGTCCCGGCCGTACGCCTGCATCGCGTTCATGATGAGGTTGTCAAAGACCTGGACGAGGTTCTGGAGCTCGCCCGCGATCTCGGTGTGGTTGTCGACGCGGGAGTGGATGTTGAGCGTGCACAGGTGGTTTTTCAGCTCGTGCTGCATGAGGATCTCGACCCGGCGGAGCAGGTCGTCGACCGTAAAGTACCCGGTGTCCGCGGTAAACTGGACCGCCTGGCCCTTGACCGCCGAGATGACGTCCGACATGTGGGAGCAGTAGGGACGCATCTTTTCGATCCAGGAACGCATGTCGGTGGAGATCTCCCGGTGGTCCTGCGTCGTGACCTGGACGTCGCCGATGGCGTCGTGGTACTCGTCCACCAGGTCGCTGAGCGCCTCGAGCCCGCCCGACAGGGACATGATCGGGGTCTTGAGGTTGTGCGCGATCCCCCCGATGAGCTGGCCGAGCGACGCGAGCCGTTCCTGTTCGAGCAGGATCTGCTGGTGTGCCTGCAGCGCCTCGAGCGATTTTTTCTGATCGGTGATGTCCTTGAGCAGGATCAGCGTGCCGAGGATGCGGTGCTGGTTCGAGATCGGGGTGATCTCGATGGTGAAATGCCGGTTGAAAACCGGGGTGACGATGTTTTTCTCAAACGTGACCGTGCGCTCGGTCTCGAGCGCGGCACGGATCTGCTCGCCCAGATAGGCCACGTCCAGGTTGGATTCCGGGATGGATCCGAACATCACGAGGCAGTCATCGTTGCGGTGGAGGTTGGGGACCAGTTTGCCGAAAAAGTCGACGAAGGTCCGGTTGTAGTCGACCATGATGTTTTTGTCGTCCAGCACGACAAAAGCGTCCGACATGTGGTCGACGACACGCTGGAGCGCGATGGGCGCGATGTTGAGGAAGTTGAACCGGAAGATCGCGAGGAAGAACAGCAGCATCGTGAAGAAGAACGCGATGAGGTTGGTGTAGAAATACACGTTGATGATCTGGAAGGTCACGAACGCGTTGAATCCGAACGAGACCGTGATTCCGAGCAGGATGAAGATCGACTGCTTGGAGAAGAAGCCGGAGTTCTTGACCGAGAAGTAGATGAGGCAGGCCATCCCGACGAGGATGCACAGGTAGGAGTAGATCGTATGGACAGGGAAGTACGCCCCGAGCGCCTCGGAGCGGGTCAGGGTCTCGTATACGATCTCGCGGTAGAACAGGTGGTGGCTGGAGTTGGTGAACAGCAGCACGATCGCGGTGACCGGCTCGACGAGCAGCAGCAGGGCGGCCCAGGACAGACGGATGTTGGTGTACGCGAAAACCAGCCCGAGGTACAGGATCGCCAGCGGGGTCAGGATGAGCCCGATGTATGCGATGTCCACCATGACCACGCTGGTGTGCTGGAAGAACCGGTAGCCGTACTCCAGCCCGATCGTGCCGGCCGCCCAGACGCAAAGCGTGACGATGAGGAACAGGAACGCGGTATGGATCTGCTTCCGGTTGCGGATCTTGGCGACGTACACCAGGATGAACGCGAGAAAAGCGACCGTGACATGGATGAGGATGAATCCAAGGTCGCCCATCGGTCAGGATCCTCTGGTGGCGGAGCGTTCCCGGGACGCGCCGCGTCCGCCGGCCGCACGGAGCTGCGGAACGGGAATCCGGAGCATCAGGGCCGCCACGCGGTCGGGCAGGGTGTGGATGAAGTAGTGCCCCGCGCCCGGCAGCACCGACATCGTGTACTCCGCGGCGTAGCGTGCCCAGTTGTGCTGGCGCGAGGCGTAGCGCCGGGTCATCGGATCGTCGTCCCCGACGATGATGTGCACCGGAGTGGAGATCGGCGGGAGACTGCGGCGGGTGCAGTCGTGGAAGTACCGGTAGAACTCCGCGACGTCCCGGCGGAAGGCGCCCATGACGAAGCGGGTGAACGAGGGATCCACCTGGATGTCCGGCAGCCCGATCCGGCGGAGCAGCGACACCACGGACTTGTCGCCGAACGGCCGCCACGGGTTGAACGAACGCCCGAACAGCCCCGCGATCTGCGGGGGCAGGATGGCGCCTGTGTAGAACCCGTCGATTCGGACTTTTTCTTTCTCCAGCAGCCGGACGGTCTCGAGCGCGAGCGCGGTCCCGACGCAGTGGGCGTAAAGGATGAGCGGCCCGCGCACCTTGCGCAGGATTTCGTCCGCGACGCGGCGGGCGGTCG